>QHVI01000067.1 GCA_003223515.1 Candidatus Angelobacter sp. Gp1-AA117 | reverse complement strand
CGAATAACGCGAATAGGTCAATGCCAACACACAACTTTCCTTTGCGCCCTTCGCATCCTTTGCGGTTCATGGATTAGGTTGCGATTCCTGATATCCGGACTAGTCCTTTCGGGCCACGGTTATCCACTCTAATCCGTGTTATTCTGCATTGGCCACTTCGTCTCCGGTGTATCTGGAGACGTAAGAAAATGCATTCCTCCCCTGCGTCCCGGCTGCGGATTGCGGCTTGGGTTGTTACTCTTCTTCTGCCACTGGCGGCATGGCAGCTCACCAGCACCAGTTGGTCTCTACTGCACAATCGTGTTGGCGTGTTGTTCACCGTGGCGGCACTGATCTCGGCGGCCATTGGCGGATTACTGCCTGCGCTGGTGGGGGCGCTGCTCAACGTTGCCGCACTCGCGTGGTTCTCGCATCTGCATCCACCGGTGGATGGCCATGCCAACAGTGTGCTCTGGTCCATTCTGCTGGTCGCAGTAACTCTGGTGGTCGGCTACGCGCGGGAAAAATGGTCTGCGGCAGAGATGCTTGCCGGACACCTGAGCACCGACCTTGCCCGCCTACGCGATGAACTGGACTCGCAACGCACCGACCTGAAGCGCTTTCATGAATTGAGCGTGAGCCTTTCCAGCAGCCTGGAGCGGCAGCAGTTGCTGAATGGCGTGCTGCATGCCATCGCTGCTCTGCAGAAAACCGACCTGGCCATGCTCCTGCTGCTGCCCGGCGCGGGCAGCAATCTGCTGCGCGTCGAGACCTATGCGGGCTTCACCGCCGAGCAGGTCAGATTATTTGGCGATATCCCGGCAAATTTCTTTGCCATGCACCGGCGCACCCTGATCGAAGACATTGAAAGTCCCGGAACTTATTTTCCCTTTATTGATGCAGCCACGCAGGTGGGATTCCGCGCAGTGTTCAGCGCGCCTATCATCAACAGCCGGGGCGAGCCGCTGGGCGCAGTGGTCACATATTTCAGAAAGCCCCATTCGCCTACTGAGCGGCAGGCGCGACTGGTCGAGCTTTACGTGCGCCAGGCAGCCAACGCGCTGGAGAATGCGCGCCTCTACCATACGTCGTTGGAGACCCTGGCAGCGGAGCAGCATCGCACGGCGGTGTTGCGTTCTCTGGCTGAGGCTTCTCTGCAGATCAACTCAGTGCTCTCACTGGATTCCCTGCTGCAGGTGATTACCGACCAGGCCCGCAGCATCATTGGAGCGCGGCAGGCCTTCACCACATTGCTGCCCAAAGGTGACTGGAGCCAGAGCATCACCTGTTCCTCAAGTGCAGATGGGCAATCAGCGGTGCAGTTCCCGCAGGAGCGCCCGGGGATGTTGCCGTTCAATAAGCCGGTGCGGATCACCGCCAATGCGGAAGGCAGTCATCCTTTATCTCCATTATCTCCGTGGCACTCGATGATGAAGTTCAATGCTCCACATGACGGTTGGCTGGCCGCGCCGCTGCTTACCCGCGATGGCCGGAATCTTGGTCTGATCCAGCTTTCCGGCAAGATCAACGGAGCATTCTCTGAAGATGATGAGGCCATCCTGGTGCAGCTTACGCATATGGCATCCGTGGCTATCGACAACGTGCGGCTCTACCGTGAAGCGCAGGAGCAGATCGAGCAGATCAAGCGCACGCAGGACGCCCTGCAGCGCAGCAAAGAGACCATGCAACTGGCCCAGCGCTGCGTCGGCATCGGCATGTGGGAGTGGGATCTGCAGGGCGGCGCGCTCACGTGGTCTGACGAGATTTGCCGCCTGCACGGCATTGAGCCGGAGCAGTTCGATCATCGCTATGACGTGTGGATGGAGAGCATCCATCCTGAAGACCGGCAGCATGTGCACAGCTCCATCACGCAGGCACTGGTCAGCTGCAGCGACTACAACGTGCAATACAGGGTGATCTGCTCCGACAAAACTACCCACTGGCTGGAGGCCCGCGGCCAGACAATAGTGATGAGCGGCATTCCCGTGCGCATGATGGGCGTGGCCATGGATGTGACCCCGCGCAAGACCGCAGAAGAGGCGTTGCGCCATTCGGAAAAACTGGCTGCTACAGGAAGACTGGCCGCCAGCATCGCCCACGAGATCAATAATCCGCTGGAGGTCATCAGCCATGTAATGTACCTGCTGCGCAGCACGCCCCACCTGCCGGAGCGCGCCCTGCAGCACATCAGGACGGCGGAGGCCGAATTGCATCGCGTGGTGCACATCACCAGGCAGACTCTGGCCTTCTATCGCGAAGTCTCTTCGCCGGTGATGGTTTCCATTGCCGGAGTGCTGGAAGAGGTGCTCAACACCTTCGACCGCAAGCTGGCGGAAAAGGCTGTGATCGTTCACCGGCAGTATGCGCCGGCGACGGAGCTGCAATGCTATCCCGGCGAGTTGCGGCAGGTATTTTCCAACCTGGTGTTGAACGCCGTGGAAGCGCTTTCTGATTCGGGCGCAATCGCAGTGCGGGTGCGGCAGACAACCGGAGCACAGGGCCGATTGGGAATTCGTATCACCATGGCCGACAATGGGCCGGGTATTGCCATAGAAAATCTGCCGCGCATCTTCGAACCATTCTTTACCACCAAGGGCTCGAAAGGCACAGGGCTGGGCTTGTGGGTAAGCCAGGGCATCGTTCACAAACACGGCGGAAGCATCCGTGTGCGCAGCAGCGTGGACCCGCTGCGGCATGGGACATGTTTTGTGGTGTTTTTGCCGGTGGTAGCGGTGGAGACGGAGATGGTGGAGGATAGCAAATCCGTTTTGACCGCAAAGGACACGACGGGCGCAAAGGAAACCAATGAAGTTCATACGTATTAACGTTGAACTCAGTTACTATTCTGCTGTTTCCAGTACTGAAGCTAACTTTTCCCACTCCTTCATGCGGGCCGAGAGGCCGGATTTGTATTGTTCCAGGGCGTCGGTCTGGCGTTTGGTTTCTTCTACGCTGACGAAGCTTTGAAGGGCAGTTTCGGTATCGGCAATGGCGGTTTCAAGGCGCGCGATCTCTTCTTCCAGTTCCTGGCAGCGCTCTTTCATCTGGCGCAGCCTGATGGGGTTCAGGCGTTTCTGGCGTGCTTCCCCGGCTGGGTCTTCTTCAGACACAGACGGTTTTGCAAGCGCGCTCACGGCGGTTTCAGGCGCAACTCCGTTCTGGTTCTGCTTGCGCCACAGGTAGTCTTCATAATTGCCGGGGAAGACCTCTACCTGTCCGTTGCCGGCTTCGAAGATGCGCGTGGCCAGCTTGTCAATGAAATAACGGTCGTGAGAGACGAAGACCACCGTTCCGGTAAATTTCTGCAATGATTCCAGCAGAACATCTTTGGCGCGCAGGTCGAGATGGTTGGTAGGCTCGTCGAGCAGCAGAAAATTCGACGGATGCAGCAGCATGCGGGCCAGCGCATAGCGGTTGCGTTCACCGCCGGAGAGGACCTTCACGGTTTTGAAAACGTCATCTTCAGAGAAGAGGAAGCAGCCCAGCAGGTTGCGCAGCTCGGTCTGGGTGGAACGCGGAGCGGCTTCAAAGAGATCGTCGAGCAGCCGCGCCTCAGGATTCAATGTCTTGTACTGGTCTTGCGCGAAATAATCCACGTCAACGTTATGGCCCAGGCGAATCTCGCCCGCAGTGGATGGCTCCAGGCCGGCGAGCAGCTTGATCAGGGTTGACTTGCCGGCTCCATTCACTCCGACCAGGGCAATGCGGTCGCCGCGCTCGATCACAAAGTTCACCCCGGAGAAAACCTGCTTGGGCCCGTAGCTCTTGGCGAGGCTGATGCCTTCCGCTACCAGCCTGCCGCTCGCCGGAGGCTGCGGGAAAGAGAAGTGAATGGCCTTCTCTTCCGGAGGTATCTCGATCTTCTCCATGCGCTCCAGCTCTTTGATCCGGCTCTGCACCTGCTTGGCCTTGGTGGCCTGATAGCGGAAGCGGTTGATAAAGGCCTGAAGCTGGTCGATCTTGTCCTGCTGGTTGCGGTGCGCCGCCTCAAGCTGGGCGCGGCGCCCGGCTTTCTGCACCAGAAACTTCTCGTAATTTCCGGAGTAGAAGGTCACCTGCTTGTTCCAGATTTCGGCGATCTTGCCTACGGTTACATCGAGAAAGTAACGATCGTGGGAGATCAGGACGTAGGCATAGGGGTATTCAGACAAATACTGCTCCAGCCAGTTGCGCGATTCGAGGTCGAGATGATTCGTAGGCTCGTCAAGCAACAGCAGGTTGGGCTGCTGCAGCAGGAGCTTGGCCAAGGCGATGCGCATCTGCCATCCGCCGGAAAATTCCTCAGTGCGCCGCTCCCAGTCTTCTTTTCTGAAGCCCAGGCCGTTGAGCACCGCTCCTACCCCGGCTTCAATGCTGTATCCATTGCGGGAGTGCAGCTCAGCCTGGATGCGGTGAAATCTCTCGGCAATCTGCATGTACTCAGGGCTCGAGTCCTCCACCTCGGCCATGCGATGGGCAAGTTCTTCCTGTTCGCGCTGCATGGCATGAATGTCACTGAAGACCGAAAGACACTCGGCAAAAACAGTTCTGCCGGAGAGCGTGAGTCCGTCCTGAGGAAGGTAGCCGGTGTTGGTGCCACGCTGGCGCGTGATCATGCCGTAGTCGAGTCCCTCGATTCCGGCGAGAACTTTCAGCAGCGTGGTTTTTCCGGTGCCGTTTGCGCCCACCAGTCCAACGCGGTCGCGAGGCGTAATAAGCCAGTCAAGCTCCTGGAAGAGAACCTTGGGGCCGAAGCGTTTACCGGCTTGAGAGAGTTGGAGCATTAGAAATATCTAAACACAAATATTACAAAGTGTGCCTAACCGCGACCATTCCGGAGCTAACTCACCGTAAAAGGATTTGTCACCTTGATTCCGTTTGCATATTAGACACATTGCTGTTTGTCGGGATCGACACACAAGCAAGAAATTCAAGATGGAGAAAAGTATGGCTGATCATGCAATGACCTCGGAACAAATCGAAGCGGCAATTGACAAATTTCACCAGGCCCACCCTGCTCATGCTGCTGCATCAGTGGCGCCCGCGGCAGCATTGCCGCAGTTCTGCCCCTTTTACAAGAGCGTCCTCCGGCCAATTCTGGAGTTGGTTGTAAGTTTTCCGCTGATACCTCAAAAGATCAGGGATGCTGTAAAGCTGGGCATTTCGCTACTCGACAAGCTGTGCCCGTAACCGAAGTTGATCTTGAGGGCGGAGATACTCTCTGCCCTCGATTTTCCGGGGCCATTCGCGAATTTTGGCATCTCATACCTTCGAAGTCATCATCGGAACTAGTAAGAATTCAATTCATTCAAGCGAGAAGCATAGCGCAGGGACGCTGCTGAGGGAGCAGTGCCATTATTCTGCCGCTTCCCGCTCAATGGCATAAAGGGAGCAGCAATGGATATTCGTTGGTTAAAGATTGGTGTACTCGGCCTGGCGCTGTCGGCCATTCCGGTGGTAGCGCAGGACAGGCCACAGGATCAAAGCCCGGCAGGGACGCAAAACACTTCTTCTTCAACCCAGGCATCACCCGATAACGGCAATGCCAACAGCGGCGTGAATGCCAACCAGAGTCGCGACCAGATGAACTCCTCAGAGACGAGGACTGACCAGAAAGACCAGACCGACCGCAGAGAGGCCGGCAGCACCGCCACCAGCCAGAGCGATATGGACCGCAATCAGTCTGACCGCAACGGCAACAACAACGGCACGCAGAAGGCCTCCAGCAATGGCAGTGGATATGGAATGTGGGGATTGCTGGGTCTGCTGGGCCTGTTCGGCATGGCTGGCCGCCGCAGCCGGGCAAGAGGTGACGTGGAGGTGATCGACCGCGATCGCAATATGCGTGAGGGCCGCCGCATCGCCTGATCTTCAACTTACGTTCGAGCAAACAAGGGCGCTTCACAGCGCCCTTCGCTTTGTTAGGCACCATCAGGCAAAACCAAAGTTGCTATAGCTTGAAAGGAGTGTGTGGCACAGCCGCCCCGGCTCTGCGGAGGCTACACCTTCTCTGGTTTTGCTCTAGTTCCAAGTAGTTCCTTATATCAAGCTCTTGCATCGTAAAAAGAAAGGCTGGAATATTTCAACCGAAAAGGGAGTGACTTCATGGCAACCAGAGCAGGTTCAAAAGTTTTGACCGATCACGATGAAATCAGGCAATGGGCGGAGAAACGCGATGCGCGTCCTTCAGCCGTAAAGCGTACAGCAAGAGGAGGCGATCCGGGGATTCTACGGCTGGACTTTCCGGGTTACAGCGGAGAGAACTCACTGGAAGAGATTTCCTGGGACGAGTTCTTCGAGAAATTCGATGAGAACAGTCTTGCCCTGCTGGTGCAGGATCGGACGGCTAACGGCCAGCGCAGCAACTTTAACAAGATCATCAGCCGCGAAACCGCACGACAGGCTGCTACCAAGCGGACACGCAGCAGCACTTCTTCGCGACGGACAGCCTCTTCAGGCAGCCGCAGCAGAACCGCAACCCGAAGCACCGGCAGCAGTTCGCGCAAAAGCAGCAGGTCATCGGGAAGTTCTGGAGGAAGTTCTGGACGCAAGAGCAGCCGGCCCGCAGCTTCACGCAGCACGAATGTGCGTTCGATGAAGCGCACCAGCAGGAGCAGCGGTTCCAGCGGATCACGCCGGCGCGCCGCTTGAACAATTCAAGAGCAGACGCGTCCTGCCGCGCGTTTGTGCTCTTAACCGACCACGCGTTTATGCTCTTAACCGATCAAATGTAAGATGGCGCCCGCTTCGCGGGCTCTCTTGTGATTGTCTCACGGACCCACAGCTTGCGCTGTGGGCTAGAAGAATGCCGCCAGCTTCGCTGGCTACCCCAAAAATCACACGGTCAAAGCACTAGATCCATTCTGTTAATTAAGAGAGGAAGAATCCGGCTAGTCAACAACATAGCTGCCGAGCCTGAATCTAACCGGGCGAGGATGGACCCAATATGCCATTTTCGGAATGGCTCTGCGCGCAAATCACGTAAGGCGAACTGTTAGCTGCGGTGCGGCTGCGGTCTTCATAGTGGTAACGCGTCAGCATTTCCGCCAGCAATCCCAGCGCCAGCAGTTGAATGCCGGCCACGATAAGCACTGCTGCGGTAATCACCAGCGGACCGTGTTCGGCCATCACATGGACTCCGTAGACCAGCCGCAACATCATGAGCCAGAAGGCCAGCATGCTTCCAGCAAACAAGCCCAGAAAACCAACGGCACCGAAGAAATGCAGCGGCCTTGACAGATAGCGCAGCAGGAAACGGACAGTCATCAGGTCAAAGATCACCGGCAGCTTGCTTACTACTCCATACTTGGAGACCCCATGCTGCCGTGGCGCAACAGTGATGGGAATCTCGCACACCCGCACTCCACGCCGCAGCGCCAGCGCGGGAATGAGCCGCTGGAGCTCGCCATAGATAGGCACGTTGGAAACCAGGGAGCGCTTATAAGCCTTGAATCCGCCGCCCCAGTCACGGATGTTGATGCCGGTCAGCCTGGCCAGGGACCAGTTCGCCATGCGATTCGAGAGGCGCTGCAGTAACCCTTCATTGCGCTGCACGCGGCAGCCGCAGACGATATCGAATCCCTCTTCCAGCTTTTCGATGAAGTGTGGAATGTCAGCGGGATCATGCTGCAGGTCGCCATCCATGGTGATCAGGAAATCACCTCTGGCCGCGCTGAACCCCGCGGACAGGGCCACCGATTTCCCCGAATTCTGCGGCATCGCCACCACGGTGATACGGCTGTCGACGAGCGCAATCTGCTGCAGCAGTTCCAGGCTGCCATCGCCGCTACCATCATCTACGAAGACACATTCCGAAGGTTGCGCAAGCGTATCCAGCGTTTCTTTCAGGCGCGCATAGAGCGGCATGATGCTGTCATGCTCGTTGTAGAGCGGAATGACAACCGAATATCTCACGTGGTCAGACATATAGAAATCTCTTTTTAAACGCGCTCCGCTCCAAAACCAGGAGCTCCGCGCATGCCTTCGGCAGAGCGGAATTGCCGCTGCTGTGCCTTTTACCGCGGGCTGAAGTCATGCCCTGTTACATGTCTCGCATCACCTGCACAGCGGCGCGCTGCCATCAGGGTTGGCGCGGGCGATGCCATAATTCAGGATCACTGCGCGCTGGTTTCCTTTTTCATCGAACAGCCGGGCGCGAATCAGGTGCGAACACTGCTGGCGTCCCTGGCCACTCAGTGATATCGCCTGATTAAACCTGCCATCGGGATAGATCGCCACATTCGGCCCGGCGACATACCAGCGGTCGGTGAATACTTCGACTTGCGCCGACCAACCCGGTTGCGCACCTTTAGCAATGCCCTGCACCACGATCTGCTCTTTCTGCGGCACCACCACTGATTTCGAAACAGGTGAGACAATGCGAATGCCCGGCATGGTTTCCGGGGCCACCTGATCTTTGCGGGCATAGATCTCAACCTTGTGCCCCAAGGTTGGCTCGAAAGCTTCCATCTGCAAATCGTAGCCGCCCAGCAACGGGCGGATATCTACATCCAGGCGCCGCGCCTCTTCACCGATGCCTTCATCCAGCACGATGTAGGTAAACGCGCCCGCACTCACCGCGTTTTTATAGGCATCATCGCCCAAATTCTGTCCATAGCGAAAGAACATGGGATCGGTAATCTGGTACTGGTGCAGTGTGGATTGAAAGTAATAGCGGAAGACAGTGTCATCGACCAGCAGGCGGTCATTGGGAGTGAGCCGGCCCTCAAAAAATGCCAGCACCGGCTCGACGTCAGGCCAGAAGACGAAGCGGTCCGTATTTTCCGTTTTGCCGAGGGCCGCCACGGCGATGGCCAGCGCGACTACGCCGCCCACTCCCCACAGCATCCGCCTGAAGTAGTTATTGCCGTACAGGCGTCGCACGGCGTAGATGATGGCGGCCACCGCCAGAGGAACCAGGAAAAGCAGGGCATAATTCACATGCTTCCAGTAGTCGTAATCGGCCCTGGTCTTGAGTTGAAAGGCGAAGAAAGCGCACGCGCCCAGCAGCAGGATAGCGCCGCGCCGCCGCAGTTCCCGGAACAAAAGAGTACTCAATGCACAGACAGCGATAATCCAGAAATCCCAGCGGTTCCAGAAATAGATTTGCCGGGCTTCGGCGGCCGGAGCGCGCAACGAACTGTAGCTGCTCCCATACTTCAGCAGGTAAAGCAGGTCATGAGCATTGATGCCCGCGTAGATGGCACATGCAGCAAACAGCGGCAGGCAAAAGATGAAAATTGCCTTCCTGCCTTTCCATAGCGCCAGCAGCACCAGCAGCGGGAAGAAGATGGCTACCAGGTATTTACAGAGAAAGGCCGCAAAGAAGCAGAGCGCGGCGTACGTCCAGTGGCGCTTCCTGTCCGTTTGCCATGCGCAGGCGAATGCCCATAACCCCAGGGCAAAAAAGCAGATGCATCCGGAATCGCGGGTGGCAATCCTGGAGACCAGCACCGCAGGCGCAAGCACCGCCATCACTGCTGCCGCGCCCAGGCCAACAATGTTCGAGAAGACGCGGGTGGCAAAACCGTAGGTTGCGGCCACGGTAATCACGCCCAGAGTCGCAGCCATTTCACGCAGGGCGAAGAGACCGCCGATCTTGTCGGCTACGGCCGCCATGGCCGGCCACAGGTACCATCCAAAGCTCCACTGCAGAGGCGTAGAGAGTGGAGACTCAAAGTGGTGGGTGAGGAACATGCGGCCATAGACCACATAGATGGATTCATCCATGTAAGCGGTGGAATACCATGGATCCCAGGCTCGCAGGAAAACGGCAGCGGCGGCAATCAACATCAGCGCCAAGGCCCGCTCCGTCTGGAAGTGGTCAGCCTGGGGGGCAGGCTGAACCATCTTCACACGGGTCGGCGCCGATGTCTCTCGAGGCGAGTTAATCAGAAATAATGACGCCATTGAAACCGGTAGAGATTGCGCTCAAACGCATTAAAGACATTCAAATATTGATAGCTCAAACGCAACTCGTTCGTAGGGGTGAATCTCCAGAAGAGATGAGTATCAAAACTGGATGCGAACTGCGTGTTGGAGAAGACAGATGTACTGGTTTCAACATTCTGCGCGCCGACCGTGCCATTCGCGCCCCACTCCACATTTCTGCTGAACTGGTGGGCAAAGGTGATCACTCCCTGGTTCAGCAGGTAGCGCGTAGGACTGAAGTAGCCGCCGGTGAGGGAGGAAACAGGTTGTCCGGTTTGCAGATCAGCGTCATGGTCAAAGCTGGTGTAATTCACGCCATAACCAAGACGGATGTAAGGTTTATCGCTGCGAATGGCCCGGCCAATCCCGGCTTCCACCGAGTAGCGGCGGTCGGCATCGAGGTTCTGCCCGGTGTAGACACCATCCGTGTAATCCAATGACATATCAACTTTGTGTGCTGAGTTGTAATAGCTGATGCCGATATCTGCGAGGTTGGAGCGCACCTGGCCAAACGTCTGGGAACCCACATCTATGCCGCGCGTCGAAAGCAGCGACTCCTGGATGGGATCACGCGAGAAGCCGATCTTGAAGGTGGTCGAAGAGCGCGGCTTGAAGTGCAAGTTGAAGCCGCCGTCTGCCGCTACCGGCACATTGTTGAAAACCTCGGCGCCACCATAGATGTGAGTAGTAACGCGGTCACTCACCTGCGTATCGAGACTCGCCTGGAAGTAGTTGCTGTTGAAGTTTTGGGCCTGCGTTTCATACAACGTAGGTTCATAGAGGAAGGTAAGGCGGCTCGAACCGGCAACCGGCGTAGAGAGCGCCACGTCAAAGCGGTTATAGTCGGCATTCTGATGGGCTTTGCGCAAGCCGTAGCCGAATTCCATATAGGTGCCAAGGCCGCGATGCACTTCCTGCCGCGCAAATTCGAAGTCCGGCAGGTAGCTGTCACTGACGGCCGCGAGCGCATCACGGGCAGCGGTAAAGCGCTGCAAGCCGATGTCGGCGCGGGCCAGTTCCAGGTTGGTGCGGTCGTCGGCCGGCGCGCCGGTGTGGGCCTGCTGCGCAAGCTGGCGCGCTTCCAGGAAGAAGCCTCTGCGGTTCAGGATTTCAGCTTCACCGCGCAGGGCCGACGGGTTCCTGGGATCGATCACCAGCGCCTGCTTGTAGAGCGTCAATCCTTCGGCGGAGTGGTTCGTCCACACCAGCAACTGGGCTTTGCCGGCGAGTGCGCGCGTGTCATTTCCATTCTGCTGGAGAACGCGGTCATAGCGGGAAATCGCCTCAGGCCAGGTCGAGTGGCTCCATGAGAGCACCTCTGCCGATTGCAGCAGCAGATCAACATTCTTCGGATCACGCTGCAAACCTTCATCAAACATCTTGAGCGCTTCCGGCCGGGTCACACTGTTCCAGCTCAGAATCTGTCCCAACGTAACGCGTGGCGCAACAGCCTCAGGGTGCGCTGCAAGAGTGTCGCGCAGCGTGGTCACCGCTTCTGCGCGCGTCTCCTGCTTCCAGCTCAGGATGTTGGCGTAGGCCTCGCAGTATTCAGGATTGTGATCGCTGTCCTTGCAGGCGCGGGCCAGCAGGGTTGCAGCTTCGTTGTTCTTTTCGGTGGACTCCCAACTCTTCATCCGTCCCAAGCGATACATTGCGTCGGTGTCATGCGGCTGAAGTTCAACCAGCTTTTCCAGATAAGGAACAGCGTCGCGCCACTTGCCTTGGGCCTCGAGCAGGCCAGAAATATCTGCAAGCGCCTCCAGGTTCTGCGGTTCCTGCTGCAGCACGTCGCGATAAAGCTGGAGAGCCTGGTCAGCATGCCCGGCTTTCTGCAACACGCGAGCGCGCTCCACACTCGAAGATGCGGATTGCGCAAAGCTGCCGAGGGCCAAACCTAAAACCAGCGAACCTGAGAGAATCAAGCGAAGGGGTTTCATAAAGTCTCCACCTCCGTCTGGCTATTGTGAGTCAGGTGCAACAACCGGCCCTCCTGAGGCGCAATGCGCCAGAAAAGATATTTCGAAATCTCGTCCTGATCGCGGGTGGAGATCTGTTCAAATTTTATGCCGCTGGAAATCCTGGTCGCGCCGTTCACCTTGTAAGCCTGGTTGCGCACCACCTTGCCTGAAGCTTCGATCTTCTGGTCGGCCAGCCGCAGTTCCATCTGTACCGGCGTCCCTTGAGTGATACCGCGCTCCAGAGTGAGTGAAACGCCATTGCGGTTGAGGTTGCGCGCAAAGTGCTCACGCACCACCATCGCACCACTCTGGTCGGAATAGGTAACCTTCATGCGCACATCAAGGCGTGCCGGGAAGCGGTAGCTGCTGCGCAATTCTTTTCTTTGCAGCGAACGCCTGATCACGCCGCCGATCATCACGATAAAGATCACGGACCAGAAGATGTTCACGACCAGCGCCCAGAAGAGGTATCCGCCCACGAGCGCCTGCCGAATCCGGAAGAGGCCTGCGCCCAGTGCAGCAGCAAGCCCAACCAGCAGCAGCAACGGCAGGAAAACTTCAGTCGCCCGCGCCGCCGATGCCCGCGCTTTGGGCGTGACGAAGAAGAGGCTGTCTTTCTTGAAGAAGCCCCCGATGGTGCGCATGAGCACGTGCATCTTCAGCAGGTTGAATTGCTCACCCATCATGAAATTGCGGAAGCCACCCTGCAGCAGAATCGAGCAGGCCAGGTTCAGCAGGAAGTACGGCAGGAAATAGCTGGCGTACTGGAGCGGCGTGCTGACCAGCGCGAAAATCCCGAAGAACAGCGAGATGATCGGGGTCAACACATAGAACAGCTTCTGATAGCTCATCCAGTAGAAATACAGCGAGGCGAAGTAGCAGAGCCGCTGGCGCAGCGTGAGTCCCTTGCTGAACAGCGGATTCTCTGCCCGGGCTACCTGCATGGCGCCGTGTCCCCAGCGTTGCCACTGTGTGGCAAAGCCGGTGAAGGTCTGGGGAGCGAGGCCGCGCGCCAGGGTGCTGTTGAAGTAAAGCACGCGCCAGCCTTTCTTCTGCAGGCGCAGGCTGGTGTGCATGTCCTCGGTAATGCTCTCGGTGGGGAAGCCGCCGATCTGCTCGATAGACTCGCGGCGAAGAACGCCGGGGCTGCCGCAGTAGAAGGTGGCGTTGTGCCGGTCTTTGCCGGGCTGGATCACGCTGAAGAACAGCTCCTGCTGCTGCCATCCGGCACGCGTATGCCAGTTCACGCGATGCTGGAACGAATCGAGGTTGTAGAAATCCTGCGTGCCCTGGACCACGGCCACCTTGGGATCGGCAAAGAAGCCGATGGTGTTCTCGATCAACTCCGGCGAGGCCACGTGGTCGGCGTCCAGCGTTACGATGAATTCGCCGCTGGTCTGCTTCAAAGCGTTGTTCAGGTTGCCGGACTTGGCGTGCGTGCGCTCGGTGCGGCTGATGTATCCGCAATCGAATTCGCGGGCCAGTTCGCGCACCTCGTTGCGATTTCCGTCATCGAGAATGTAGGTCTTGTGCGGATAGCGCATGTTCACCGCGCACAGCACCGTCTCCCGCAGGATCTCCAGCGGCTCGTTATACGTGGGGATGAATACATCCACGCTGCGGCCTTCAATGGGGGCCGGAACCGCATAGTGAGTGGGGTTCCAGGTGATGAAATAGAAGAGCAGGCTCTCCACAAAACTCAGCACCTCTGCCACCAAAAACGCATAGAAGAAAACTTTGGCCGCCGGGTTCATGGTTGAAGTGAAACGCCAGTAAAAGTAGCGCGCAGTAAAAACAGTCGCCAGCACTATAGAAATGCGTGTCACCGCGAGCTTGAGCTGACGCCGCGGTGAAAGTTTTTCGACGGGAGTAATTCCACGAGACTGGTCGACGGGTACTCGGGCGGGCGCGGGTGCTGCTGCAAACGCAGACGCACCCAGAACAACCCCGGAAGTGGCTGTCTTATCTTGCATATTTTTTTTCAAACCAACAGGCACACCAAGAGGGCGGCTTCTCTTGTCTGCTATATGAGCCTGATGCTCCTTCTTCGTCTTTCGTGTTCTACTGGGGTGTAGAGTTCCTGCATCATCGCACTCTGAAATTACTTTCGGCAAGAAAATTAAACAAATTAGAGGATTTAATTTTGTTAGAATTCTCTAATAGTCAAGCGCAATGTTATGCGTACCATGAAACCAAAGTACATATAGCTCTCTGGTTTTTGGCCTTCCTCCCCCTCGTGCATTCATCCACTAAGGCGCAAAGGCTTTGGAAAGGAGATCATTGAGTGCAGGTAAAAGCATTTGGGGCGCATTCATCACTCAGCCAGTAAACATCCTCGTTTTTATTTACCGCGAAGGACGCCAAGGAAGAAAGAGGAAAACCGGCAGCGAATTTTTATCGCCTTCTCAGCGCTGAGCCGGTTGAAGTCTGAAGCTCCGGATTATCGCAGTTGCCGGTGAAAGGTCTCCGGAGCGGCATCGCCAACGCGCTCTCCAGCAAGCGGGAACCCCGGAGACTCCATCTTCATGGTTATGGCATGCTCGTTCTGCAGGACGAATGAGATATTCGCGCCGGGGGAGGAGCGAATAGCGAAGCTGCCGTCCTCCTGCTTCAGCAGCCGCTCCGGCCCTTCGCCGAGAGGCTGGATCATGAAGCGTCCGTTTTCATCGAAGACGCGGTAGGTGCGGCGGTATTGCGCAAACGAATCATGCAGATTGGCCGAGATGCGGTCGAGCTTCAACACGTAAGTTCCGGCAAGCCGCTTGCGCTCCTCCTCCGGAATGGGTTTATCGGCGAGGGATTTTTCCGCCGAACGGGCGGGCGAGGGAAGGCTGGGCAGGCCGAGAATAGCGCGGGCCAGGGCGCGGGTAATCGCATAAGCATTCTGGCCCTCGGTGTTGGTGAGGACGACGATGGTCAACTGATCCTCAGGGAAATCGTACAGACTCCCGCTATACCCGAGCAGCGACCCGTGCTGGCCAATACGCCGGTGTTCTTCCTCGTGATTCAGCATCATGGCGAAGCCGTACTGCGCCTTTGGATCCTGCGCGCTCATTTGGGCCGCCGCGCCTTCGGCGGTGGTCATGAGCTTGAATGTTTCCGGAGTGACCAGTCTTTGCTTGCCGATGGCGCGCCACAATTGCAGCAGGTCTCCCGCAGTGCTGCAGAAGCGCAGGTCAGAGTTATAGGCCATGCCGTTTTCATTCGCCGGGACATATCCATTGCCAAGCTTGCGGTAAGCGTGTGAGAGGCCGTGGACGAGAGTGAAATCGTCACAGTACACCGTGGATCTTACCCCGGCGGGCCTGAAGATATTTTTTTCGACGTATTCGGGAAAGCTCTCGCCTGTAACCCGCTCCACGATCGTGACCAGGAGTTGAAAGCCGGAGATGGACCAGTCCCACTTCTTTCCGGGTTCATTGACCCAATTCTTGCCCGCATAGAGCGCCATGACTTCATCCAGGGCCTTGGGCTGGCGGCTGGTAGCTTCAATGGGATCGCCCAGGTAGTGATAGTCCACAATGCCGGAGGTGTGGTTGAGCAACTGGCGGACCGTTACATGGTGACCCTGCAGGGGAAATTCGGGGACATATTTCGAGATTTCATCGTCGAGCGACAGCTTGCCACGCTCCACCTGCTGCATGACGGCTATTCCCGTGAAGGGCAGCATGGGGCCGACGACATGGTAGACGGTTTCAGCTTTGGCAGGAACCTCCAGGCCCAGATCGGCGAAGCCGTATCCCTGGTGAAGCAAGGTGCGGCCTTCCCGCGCCACCAGGACGGAAGCGCCCACCACATGTTCTTCGGCAATGACGCGTTTGACGATGGCATCAAGATCGGGGGCTGCACCGGCAGCCTGGAAGGCATTGGCAGCCGACGAACAGAGAAGGGACAGGACGAGAAGAACTGGCGTGCGCATGGCCAAGAATTATAGCTGCCGCTATCGTCTGCGCCATCCCAGCTACTAGCTTCTGGCTGCTAGCCAAACCCGAAGGATTGTCATTTAACCGCAGCGTAGCGAAGCCACAACCAAAACCTTTTACCGGAGAGGGCGCAAAGGTAACAAAAGTAGTTGATGTGTATTGAATTTGGCGGTGTGTTGCTCCTATGGGCTTGAAGCATGCTGGGTTTTCTGCCCAGTTATTCACAGTTCCTTTCTGCCGTTTTTTTTGCCATAATTGATTGTGCACCCCAGCAAGCTTCACGGCCCAAGGCGCAAGCCATTCGCGAGCCGGGAGGCGAGTCACTCTAAAAATCCCTTTCAGCGACAATTCAGCGTGAGGAGTTCATGGCGAAATATATTTTCGTGACCGGCGGAGTCGTGTCTTCACTCGGAAAAGGCCTGGCAGCCGCCTCCATCGGCTGCCTGCTCGAAAGCCGCGGCTTGAAGGTCAACATCATGAAGTTCGATCCGTATCTCAACGTCGATCCCGGCACCATGTCGCCCTTTCAACACGGCGAGGTATTCGTGACCGATGACGGCGCGGAGACCGACCTTGATCTAGGCCATTATGAACGCTTCACTCACTCCAAGCTTTCACGCGATAACAACTGGACTACGGGAAGGATTTACGAGCAGATCATCACCAAAGAACGGCGTGGCGACTACCTGGGCAAGACCGTCCAGGTGATTCCCCATGTGACCAACGAAATCAAAGCCGCCATGAAGAAAGTGGCGCAGGACGTGGATATTGTTATCGTCGAAATCGGCGGCACGGTTGGCGACATTGAATCTCTGCCGTTCCTGGAGGCTATCCGCCAGATGCGGCAGGAACTGGGCCGCGACCACACAATCTTTATTCACGTCACGCTGGTGCCCTGGATCGGCGCTGCGGGGGAACTCAAGACCAAACCGACACAGCACTCCGTAAAAGAGCTGTTGAGCATAGGAATTCAGCCTGACATTCTGCTGTGCCGCACCGACCGCTTCCTTTCCAAGGAATTGAAGGGCAAGATCGCCCTCTTCTGCAACGTGGAAAATGAAGCTGTCATCACGGCCAAAGACGTGGCCTCGATTTATGAGGTGCCCCTGGTGTTTGCCCGTGAAGGCGTGGATACCCTGCTGTTGCGCTACCTGCGCGTGAATTGCCAGGAGCGCGATCTCTCCCGCTGGGAAGACCTGCTGCACCGTGTTTACAATCCGCAGGATGAGGTCCACATCGGTATTGTGGGCAAGTATGTTGAATATGAGGATTCCTACAAATCACTCAAAGAAGCTCTGGTACATGGCGCTGTTGCGCACAACCTGAAGCTCAACGTGACCTGGGTGGAAGCCGAGGGACTGGAGAGCAAAGAGCCCGGCTCCCGCGATTATGAGAGCCAGCTTGAAGGTTTTGACGGCATCCTGGTTCCGGGAGGTTTCGGCAAGCGCGGCATTGAAGGCATGCTCAACGGCATACGCTATGCCCGCGAAAACAAAGTCCCATATTTCGGAATCTGCCTGGGCATGCAGACCGCCTGCATTGAATATGCGCGCAACGTCTGCGGGCTGGAAGAAGCAGATTCAAGCGAATTCAATCCGAGCACGCCGCACCGCATCATTTACAAGCTGCGCGAATTGCGGGGCATCGATGAACTGGGCGGCACCATGCGCCTGGGGGCCTGGACGTGCAAGCTGGAACCCGGCAGCCTCGCCGCCCGCGCCTATGGCAAAACCGAGATCAGCGAACGCCATCGCCACCGCTACGAATTCAACCGCGAGTATGAAGCGATTCTCACCGGAGCGGGGCTGCAGTTGGCCGGCTCCACTCCCGATGGCATCTATGTGGAGATCGTGGAGATCGCCGATCATCCTTATTTTCTGGGCTGCCAGTTCCATCCGGAATTTAAATCAAAGCCGCTGGAGCCGCATCCGCTCTTCAGCAGCTTTGTGAAAGCATCCTACGATCACGGATGCAATCGCCGCGAAGGCCGCCTGCACGAAGAACTGGAGATGTTCCACCGGCCGGAGAGAATTGTCAGAAGATAAGTGGGGTGAATGGGCAATTTAGTAAGTGAGCAAATGAAGACCTTTTGTCCATTGCACCTCCACTTGAAATATCTTTTCGTTAGAATTTAGCTAGTGGCGCACTCTTTCAAAATCGGTGACATCGAAATCGGTCATTCTGCCGGTAGTATCTTTCTGATTGCCGGGCCGTGCGTGATCGAAAGTGAAGCACACGCGCTCAAGATGGCGGAGGCCATCAGCAAAGAAGCAGGCAAGCTCCAAGTTCGATATATCTTCAAAGCTTCTTACGACAAGGCGAATCGCACCTCGCTGGAGAGTTTCCGCGGGCCAGGGCTGGAAGAAGGTTTGCGCATCCTGCAAAAAGTAAGAGAAGCCACCGGGGTGCCTGTTCTAACGGATGTTCATGAGGCCAAAGATGTGGCTGCGGTAGCTGATGCTGTTGACGTGGTACAGATTCCCGCATTCCTATGCCGCCAGACAGACCTGCTGGTGGCTGCCGGTCAGCAGGGAAAGGCCGTCAACATCAAGAAAGGCCAGTTTGTCTCGCCCTGGGATATGCGCCATGCCGTGGAGAAGGTTCGCGAATCGGGTAATGACCGCATTTTTCTCACCGAGCGCGGCAGTTCGTTTGGTTACAACAATCTGGTGGTAGACATGCGGTCGCTGGCTATCATGCGGCAGTTCGCGCCGGTAGTCTTTGACGCCACCCACTCCGTCCAGCTTCCTTCCTCAGGAGCCAACGGCAAAGCTGTCTCAGGCGGGCAGCCGGAGTTCATCCCGCTGCTCTCGCGCGCAGCAGTGGCTGCGGGAGTTGACGGTATTTTCATGGAAGTTCACGACAATCCGGCAGAAGCCAAATCCGATGGCGCTAACGCGCTGCACCTCGACAAGTTGCATGAAGTTTTGTCACAACTGCTGGCCATTCGCAACGCCCTGCAGTCGCAAAATTGATCGTATCAACGCCAGCCCACATCATCCCCTGGAATATGATTTCGGCGAAGTTCCCGACGGAAGCGAATAGCAAAAGAACCTTCTACCGAGGAGGACGCAGAGGAAATGCGCGGGGTTTCATTTATGCCGCCCTGACGTGGATCTTTCCTGGACGGCGGGATTTGGGCCGCTTGTGTACGGAGATTTGTACGTCCGCGCCCAGGGCAGTCAGGAAATTCATCAGGCGCTCGACTGAAAAGCCGTCCAGCTTGTAATGAGTCAGGGCTGAGATTTTTGGCTGATTGATTTGCAACAGCTTTGCAGCGGAGGCTTGGGAGATGTGCTCTGCCTCAATGATGCGGTTGATCTCCACTGCCAGGCGCACTTTGGTCTGTTTCTCCTCAGGGTTGCGGAGTCCCAGGTCAGCAAAAACATTGCCTGAACCCGGAGTGATTGCCTTACTGTTTGTCTTTTCCATGTCGCACCTCATAATCGTCTCTGGCCATCTTCAGCCGCTTGCCAACCAGTTCCACATCCTTGTGGGCCGTCTTCACCCCTTTAGGAGACTTCTTCTGAAAGGCATGCAGAACGTACACAGCGACTGCAAACTTCACTGTATAGCTGGCCCGATATGTGTTCCCGCTATGATCTTCGACAATCTCCAGCACGCCAGGGCCTTCACCCTTCCAGGGTTTTGCGCTCGGATGTTTGCCGCCGAACTGGGCCACACTCAGGGCGACACCAACTCCGTCCTGGACCTCTTCGGGGAAGTCCATCAGATCGTCCTTTGCTGATGCTACCCAGTAAAGCGGCTTCTCGCCGGGAACTCTCTTGCTTCTTGCCACAGGGAATATTATCCCAGTTCTGGGATATTGCAAGCATAAACGAGGGCGAATTCACATTCTGACCCAGGCTAAGTAGCACACAACCACCTGAATTTGAAGCCGCCAACTCACCCTTCCCTCTCAAGCATCTCTCTACTGGAGGAGAATTTTCTATGCCGCTGATGAACCAGGCTGTAGAAGCTGTTGCCGGCAAATTGCCGAAGGTCATCTCACCGCGTGTACACGCAGTCATCGATTACGCCACCGCGGGAGCATTCTTTTTGATGGGCGCTCTGTTCTGGAAGAACAACAAGCGCGCCGCTCTGGCTGCGATCTTCTGTGGAGCTGCTGAAGCTACCAACACCATGATCACCCGCTTCCCTGGAGGCGTGACCGACGTGATCAGCTTTGAAACCCACGGCAAGATCGATGCTGCCATGGCAGGCGCGGTGAGCACCATGCCCAACCTGCTTGGGTTCAGCGACGAGCCTGAAGCCAAGCACTTCCGCATGCAAGGCGCCATGATCGCCGCCGTCACCGCCATGACGGATTTCGAGCATCCGTATAGTTCACGTTCCCAATACGAAGCTGCGTAAGAGCAACCCAGAAGGCGATGGGCAGGGGCTGCAATTTCCCCTGCCAGTTGCTTGGCTCATCGTTGTGCCTGCGTATTTGCTGAAGTTAACAGTTACCCGCACAGCCGGGGCGGCTGTGCCACACCAGCATTCCTGGCTTGAATCCGGCGAGAGCCGGGAACCGGATTTAGATAAAAAAGCGCGCTATAATATGCAAACTCCCCCTCCCCAGACGTTCTAGGTACGCCAGTTACCTAGGCAGCTCTATATGCATAAAGTAGAATCCGAGAAATAATGGCCCCCACCACTATCCAGTCATCCATAGGTTCACGCGCTACGGCGCTGGAAAAATCTCTTCGCAAGATCATTCGCGGCAATGATGAGGTAATCCGGCTGGCCATGGTGGCGGTGCTGGCCCACGGACACCTCCTGATCGAGGGTGTTCCGGGCGTAGGCAAGACAACGCTGGCTCATGCCATGGCTCGCGCACTTGACTGCCAGTTTCAGCGCATCCAGTTCACCAGTGACATGTTGCCGACGGATGTGCTGGGGATCAGTCTCTATTCCGCCATGGAGCAGCAGTTCGAATTCAAGCGCGGTCCGATCTTCACCAACATCATGCTGGCGGACGAGATCAACCGCACCACCCCCAAGACACAATCGGCGCTGCTGGAAGCCATGAACGAAGGCCAGATCACCATTGATGGCCATTCACACCCGCTGCCCCAGCCATTCCTGGTGATTGCCACCCAGAATCCCGTCGAGCATCACGGAACTTATCCGTTGCCTGAATCGCAGCTTGATCGCTTCCTGCTGCGCGTCCACATGGGCTACCCGCAGGCAAGCAGCGAGCGTGAGATTCTGCGCGCCGAAGCCGGGGCCGCCCGCCTCGATGCGGTGGAGCCGGTGGCCTCCGGCGCTGATGTTCTGGCCATGCAGGATGAGGTCACCCGCGTAAAGGTAGATGACTCGCTGGTAGATTATGCGCTGGAGATTGTGCGCTGCACCCGCCAATCAGAAGCTCTCTCCCTGGGAGTATCGCCACGCGGCTCGCTCATGCTCTACCGTGCCGCTCAGGCCATGGCCTATCTCGATGGACGCATGTTCGCCACGCCCGCCGATTTCAAGTCGCTGGCTGTGCCGGTCTTTTCTCACCGCGTGGTGGTGAATGCGCGTTATTCTTCTACCCTGAAGAAAACGGAGCAGGCGGAGACCATTATTCGTGAGATTCTGAACAGCGTTCACGTACCGGTATGACCCTACTCAGGACGTTGATGCTGCTTGCCCTGATTGTCTGGATCGGCGGCATTATCTTCTTTGCTTTCGTACTGGCTCCAACACTCTTCAGTCTTCTCTCCGTGAATCAAGCCGGAAATGTTGTAAGCAGCAGCCTGACGGCCCTGCACTGGATGGGCATCCTGTCGGCAGCCGTGTTTTTGACCTGCTCACTGCTCTACAACCTGTCAAAATACGCGCGTCCTAAACCGTTTGCCGTGGTCAATGTGTTTGTCATGCTGATGCTGGCGCTTACGCTGATCTCGCAATTCGGCATCACTTCGCGCATGCGCACCCTGCGTCCACAGATTGAAGCGTCGATAGAGGCACGGGCCGAATTCGACCGCCTGCATCATTGGTCAACCCGCAGCGAAGGTGGCGTACTGTTGCTCGGCCTTGGCGTGGTGGTTTTGACCGCACGGCGTTTTTCGTGAAAACATAGGTAACAGCTACTAGCTTCTAGCTGCTAGCTCCTAGCTCCTAGCTAAAAGCCCAAGATGCAGTCTCGCCGCGTTTTAACATGTGCCGAGCACTGCCTGTATGTCTTCCCTTATCAATTCACCGGGGGCTGAAGGAATGCCGGGCTGCCGTAAACTGCCCGGTTGGTTTTAGCTAGCAGCCAGGAGCTAGAAGCTCACAGCTTCCTTATGAAAACTGGCATTATTGGCCTGCCCCAGGTAGGCAAGACATCCTTATTCAAGATACTCACCAAGGCTGACATTTCCAATCGCAGCTTTGCCAATCCGCGCGAGGCGCATCTCGGCGTGGCTAAAGTGCCAGACGATCGCCTTGATCGCATGGCGCAGCTCTACAATCCGAAAAAACTCATCCATGCTACGGTCGAATATGCTGACGTGGCTGCCATTGGCCAGGAAGCGCTCAAGGAAACGGCTTTCACCGCCAATCTGCGCGGTGTCGATGCGCTCGCACACGTGGTGCGGGCCTTCGATGATCCCTCGATCCCGCACGTCGGCGAGATCGATCCCCTGCGTGATATCAGGAATGTGGACTTCGACTTGATCGTGAGCGATCTGGGGCAGGTGGAAAAACGCCAGGAGCGTCTGGAAAAAGATCTCAAGAAGATGAAGAACGCGGAACTGGAGCGCGAGTTCGATCTGATCCAGCGGGCCAAGGCGCACCTGGAAACCGAGCGTCCGCTGCGGGAGATGGAAATCTCGGTGGAAGACGAGAAGCGCATCCGGGGATTCATGTTCCTGAGCCAGAAGCCGATTCTCTACGTGCTGAACGTGAATGAATCGACCAATCTCGGTGAAGACCTGGAGAAGGCCGCCCAGAAATACAAGGTGACCGAAGTAGCTTCGCGCAAGAATGCCGGAGCCACCGCTATCTGCGGCAAGGTCGAAGCGGAACTGGCCGACATGAGCGATGAGGAGGCGCAGGAATTTCTTTCCAGCTACGGCCTCAGGGAGAGCGGCCTCACGCGGCTCATCCGCAAGACCTATGAACTGCTGGGTGTGATCTCATTCTTCACGGTCGGTGAAGATGAATGCCGCGCCTGGACTGTTCCGAAAAACTCACGGGCGCAGAATGCCGCCGGGGCCATTCATTCCGACCTGGAGAAACATTTCATCCGCGCCGAGACGATTCACTGGGACAAGCTGCTGGAAGCCGGTTCGGAAGCTAACGCGCGCGCCAAAGGTACGTTGCGTCTTGAAGGCAAGGATTACATCGTCCAGGACGGAGACGTAATGCACATTCGCCACAGTGGTTAATCAGAACTTTGCAACACAGCACGGATGAGCCGCAGCCAAAGGCAAAACCTAACCACAGCGTGGCGAGCCACAACCAAACGGCTTTAACCGCAGAGAACGCAGAGAGCGCAGAGGAAGACAGGTAAGCCGCGAATACCGCGAATACCGCGATTTTACGCGAATTTTTTACGTGCAAGTTTCGCTAATAATTCTTCGCACCTTGAGACGAATTTGATTGTTAGCAATGCAGAGGACGCAAAGGTAACAAAGGATTCAGGATTGCAGCCGGGTTCCAGCTATGTAAAGCCCGCATTTCCAAACTGCCATAGTTCCTGATATTCTCGCCTTCTCCCTTTCATGAACCCTATTTTGCTCAGCCTACTGCTCGGTCTCACTGCGGCAGCCGCCAATGGCTTTGGAGGCGCCGTAATCGTGCAGAAGCACTGGGAGCGCCGCTACCTGCGTTATTTCGTAGCACTGGGCTCAGGGTTCATGCTGGCCACAGCCCTGCTGGAGATGGTGCCGGAAAGCTTTCAGCTTACTGACCCGCGCAAAGCCTCGCTGCTGATCATGGCCGGATATTTTCTTGTCCACCTGTTTGAACACACCATCACCCCGCATTTTCATTTTGGCGAGGAGACGCACGAAGAAGAATTCGTTGCCGCCCATAAAGGCTATTCGGTGCTGTTCGGGCTGGCCATTCACACATTTTTCGACGGCATTGCCATTGCTTCGGGCTTTCTGGTTTCAAGCTGGCTGGGCTGGGTGATTTTTCTGGCCGTGTTTCTGCACAAAGTTCCGGAAGGCTTTACAGCCGCCTCGATCATGATTGCCAGCGGCCGAAGCAAGCGTGTGGCGTGGGCGGCTTCAGCGCTGCTGGGTGCAGCTACCCTTGCCGGCGTGCTCACCATGGCCGTATTTTCGCGCTCAGTCGCTGCGGGCCTGCCACTCTCCGCGGGCGTGACACTCTATGTAGCTGCTTCTGATCTGATTCCTGAAGTAAATAAAGAGCCGGGGATCGCTATGGCCGTCCTGGTGTTCATTGGCGTTGGTGTATTGTTTGTGCTGCATCACCTCTTCGGGTAACCAATCGCGGCCAAAACGCTCTCTAGATTTCACCGCAAAGGACGCCAAGGGCGCAAAGGTTGCAAGCGAGAAATTCAGATCACCCGATCCACCGATCACCAGAACTCCCGATTATTCGACTTCCTGCTTCGCCTTGTAACCTTCCCTTGCGATGACCTGGTATTTCACGTCTTTGCCTTTTTCGTTTTTCATCTTCAAAGGCTGGCCATCCGGGCCTACGAGTTCGACCTTGAGCTTGCGGTAAGAGCCATCCTGGGTGCGGTTGGTGGGATGGTACGAGATGCTGTACTGGTTCCTGATGGTGTTGGCAATATCGACAAAGGCGTCTCTGAAGCTGCCCTCGAAAAGCGGAGCATAATATTTGCCGCCGGTGTACTTGGCAAAGGTCTTCATCTGGTTATCGGCCTGGTTGAAGGTCATGCCGCAGTTGAAATCGGTGATGGGGCAGAGATAGCGCATGTAACCGTGCGTCTCAGCCCAGTTACGCATAGCCTGTCCGGTGCTGATGGAATAAATCACGATGTCCTTGGAGGCCTGCACCTTTTTGAGGATCTGGTCGAGGGTGCGCTTGCTGAAGGTGTCCCGTCCGCTGGAAACCAGGATGATGTATTTGCGTCCTTCCACCGACTCCAGCCGGTCGAGCGTTTCGTAAAGCGCGTCAAAGAGGTTGGTTTCGGCGGACATCGCCATGCCCGGACGCAAGGTGCTCAATGCGCCGCCAATTGCGCGTTTGTCCTGGGTAAAGTCCTGCAGGATGTGCGCCTTGATGTCATAGGAGATCAGCGCGATCCAGTCATCTTTTTTGAGTCCGGTGGCAAAGGTGTAGGAAGCCACCAGCGAGTCATAGGCGAACTGGTAGAAGATATCGTTATTGGCAAATTCCACCAGCATGACCGCGGTGATCGGCGCCTGAATCTGCCCGAAATCAGTGATGGTCTGGGGAACCCCATCTTCGAGAACTTTGAAATTTTCTTTCCTGAGGCCGGGAATAAAACCGCCATCTTTGGCGAGTACACCCACATCCAGCGTGACCAGGGGCACGTTCACGCGGATAGAAAAGTCCGGCATGCCCTCAACTTTTTTGGGCGGTTTGGGGGCTTCCTCTTTTTTTGGTTCTTCTGTTTTCTTTTTGGGCACCGCAATCGGGCCGATATCGCCCTGCGGACCACCCGCCTCAGGAGTGGTGTTCTGCTGGTTCGGTTGCTGCGTGTTGGTGTTCGACTGGCCCTGCTGCTGGTTCTGAGCCAGAGCCACGGAGCACGCCAGCGCGAAAATAATTGCAAGTACGCAAATCTGCGGGATAAATGACTTCAACGATTTTGGCAGCATGATGGGGCGGCCTCTTTCAAAATTGTTCTTTCTCTGTTAGATGCGGTAAGAGCACCTGAATATTCGTAAATCATTTAGACCCAACAGCATGGACCTCCAGCGGCAGCCTGGCCCGGTAACCTTCACGGGCGGTCACCTGGTATTTCACCTTCACTCCGGGCGGCGGGGTTACCTCCACCTGAATCTTGTGCCAGGAGCCATCCTGGGCCCTGTGCGTGGAATGATACGAGATGCTATAACGGCTGCGGATGCCCTGGGCAATATCCCGAAAGACATCGGCATAATCCTGGATGGACGAAGCAAAAAACATTTTGCCGCCGCTCAGCCGCGCGAAAACTCTCATTTGATTCTCGCCCTGCCTATGACCCAGTCCCTGAGCCGTGTCTATGGAATAGATGATGGTGTCTTTTTCCAGCTTGATCTTGTCCAGCGTCTGGTCAAGCGTCCGGCCGCTGAAGGTATCAAGCCCGCTGGCGATCAGGATGATATATTTGGGGCCTTCCACGCCTTCCATGCGAGTGAGCGTGTCATCCAGAGAATCAAACAGGTTGATCTCCCGCGAGAGTGGAACGCGCGCCTGCCGCAAGGAAGCATAAAGAGCCTGCTTGTCCTGCGTGAAGTCCTGCAAGATGCGCGATTTCTTGTCGAACAGAATCAGGGCCGTCCAGTCGTCTTCCTTCATCGCCCCGATGAATCCCTGTGCCGCCACCATCGCGTTGTCTTGCAGCCCGGAGCCCCCGGCGGAATACTCCACCAGCAGCACGATGCTGACATGGCTTTGCCGGAAACTGAAACTGGTGATCGTCTGTGGCACGCCGTCTTCCAGGATGCGAAAGTTCTCCCTGCTTAATCCTGGAATGAATAACCCCTCCTGATTTTGCACGGCAACATCGAGGGTCACGACCGGAACATTGATATGGACGGAATAATCCGGTGAGGGGGCTGGATTGGATTGACCGAACAGAGGTGTTGCCAGCATCAGGGCAAGGATGAGCGTGCTTACCACGGCAGCCGAATGGCCGCCTAGGGTAAAGGGTTTAGACAGTACCAAAGTCCGTGTTAAGCACATTCTTAGCTGCCCTTTTCAGAGTTTCTCCATTAGTATAGTTGGCGAACTCTCCCCATTTAGTGTCATTTTAGTCCAGCGGAGGCGTTCGAATGGTTGTCAGTCGCATGAAAAAAGCTGTCTTGTTCCTAAGCTCCGCAGTCCTTTTCGCGGGCCTGAGTTTTGCCCAGACCCGCTCCGGTAACAACCCTGCCTCCCAGCAACAAGTTGCGCAGACCCAGTTTCTCACCGTTGATGATGTCCATGCGGGCATGAAAGGCGTGGCCTACACGGTATTTCAAGGCACCAAGCCCGAGCCCATGGATGTAGAGGTGCTGGGTGTCCTGCGGAACATGAATGGTCCCAAGAGTGACGTGGTGCTGGAGCGCCTGCTGGGCGAAAAACCGGAATACACCGGCGTGGTGGCGGGCATGAGCGGAAGCCCTGTTTATATCGGCGGCAAGCTTCTGGGCGCAATCGCCTTCCGCATCGGCCAATTTTCGAAAGACGCTATTGCCGGCGTGACTCCCATTACCCAGATGATGGAGATCAACGAATTCGACCGCAGCGTTCCTCCGGCGATGCCGGTTTCGTCTGCGAAGCGCCCGGCATCTATGGCCAAGACCAGCGGCCCCGGCGCTGACGATTTCAGTGGAATGCAGAATTACTCACAGCTACTTCAGCCGATTGAGGCGCCTTTCGTTTTTAACGGCTTTACCGAATCAGCCGTCAAGCTGTTTGCCGACAAGTTTGCCGCCGCTGGAATCACCCCGGTGATGGGTGTGGGCGGCGCAAGCGGCGAGAAGCAGCCGGAACCGATCGTTCCCGGCTCTGCGGTGAGCGCCGTGCTGGTGCGTGGCGACATGGACGCCGCTGCCACCTGCACCGTGACCTACATGGATAAAGACCACCTGCTGGCCTGCGGACATCCGCTGCTGCAATACGGCATGGTGGACATGCCCATGACCAAAGCCACCGTGGTGGCTACGCTCGCGTCACCGCTCAACTCTTTCAAGATCGTCAACACAACAGAGCCCATCGGGGCCTTCGTGCAGGATCGCCATACCGGTATTCTTGGCCGCTTCAACAAGCAGCCGGAGATGATTCCGGTGAAGCTCACTATTCATGGCCCGACCGGCCCCAAAGAGTTTCACTATGAAGTACTGAACAACGCCAAGATGACGCCGCTCATGATGATGGCTACGGTCTTCAATGCCCTGCAGGGCATGAACCAGTACGGTGAAGAGACCACCTACAACATGAACGGCCACATCCAGGTGAATGGTTATCCGGCGGTGCGCATGACCAACATGTTCTCCCCGGTGGAGAGCATGCCGACTGCCTTCGCCGTGGCCATTGCCGTTGGCGATCACTTCAACCGCATCTTCGGCAATCCTTTCGAGACGCCCGATATCAGCGGCGTGTCACTGGAGTTCAATCTCGAAAAAGACCGCCGCTCGGCCGCCCTGGAAAGCGCCCGCACCGATGTGACCGAAGCCCGCCCCGGCGACGAAATCATGATTGAAGCCGTGCTGCGGCCCTATCGTGGAGAGCGCATCGTGCGCCAGATTCCGGTAAAAGTTCCTACCTCTGCTCCGAAAGGCACTCTACGCATCCTGGTAAGCGATGCAGAAACGCTGGACCGCAAAGGCCGCCTGAGTCCTGCTGTGAGCCAGAAGCTCGATCTGAACTCAACCATTGAACTGCTCAACAAAGAGCACCTCAACGATCATCTCTATGTCTCGCTGCTGGAGGCCAACCCGCAAGCCACAGTCGAAGACAAGGTGATGCCCGCCGTGCCGCTTTCCGTGATGAACGTGATGGAAGGCATGCGCGCCACTCAGGAGATGGTTGTGCTGGGTGAATCGGCGGTGAACGAATCGTCTATGCCGGTGGGCTACGTAGTGAACGGCTCACAGGTGATCAGTTTGACGATCAAGTAGCAGGCAGCGCAACGCACAAATCTGAACGTGAGCGACGGTGCTCAGCACCATCTCTGAGCCGCACGAACAATGCGGTTCACATTGTCTTGGCGATACATTATTCGTCTTCTTCTGAGTTTTGGCCCAATGGCAACCTCGATCCATGCCGGACATGAACACATGGATGAATGCATGACGAATGACGAAGAGGATTCGGTATGTCCCGCGATTACCTTGCCCATAGAATAATTCACGAACAGGCTCGTGAAATGCGAAACTCTCTGGCGCTAATGCCGCACGTTCGGGGTATTGCTTGAGGCTCTTTATACTCTGGTGCACTCCTTTGAGCCAAACTTTAGCAGCTTGGGGAGCATGTCTGCGGATATACCTGCAAATAGCACGCAAATCGCTTTTCGCACCGGGCGTGATAATTACACGATATGCCGCCAAATCTCAGGCCTCGCGTTCGAGTTCATCAAACACCTCTTCAAAATCCTGCCCCAAACCTCTTTTGACTTCGTCTAACCCCCTGCGAATACCTGCTATTGCATCGAGTTGCTCAGCCACTAACTGATAATCAGCGGCATCGAGAACCACGGCTTCCGCTTTGCCATTCACTGTCAATACCAAGGGTCGGCCGGTTTTCTTCATTTGTTTCATCAACTCAGAGGAATTTCGCTTGAATGTGGTGAGTGAGTGAATGTCTTGAGTTACATCAATCATAATGCCCTATTCGCACCGTTTTCGCATCTTTAATGATGCTACATTCGAACGGCTGACCTTGTAAGGGCTAAAAACTATTCATCAGAAACCAAACTGGTCTGCACAATAAGACTCAGTTTTTCTGCCAGTGAACCGCGTCAGCGGCACGCCAGAAGAAATCCAGTACCGGCAAGAAGCCCATTCACCTCACTGGTCACAGCATCTCCAACACGGTCGCCCTGCGCATTTATACCGGAAGATTCAGTAAAGTCGAACAAAAAAACATGGGCGTGCGCCGAAGACCCGGGAGATTGGATACGTAGCAGATCCCGGTTGCTTATGGATGGCGCGGAACTGGTTGTCAAAATCTTACCAGTGCCTGTGACTGCTCTGAAACCGCTTGCAAACTGTTAATCTGGTAATGATGAAGAAAGCCTGTATTTTCCTTGTTCTTTTGAGTTTTTCCTGCCTTGCTTTTGCCCAAGGCACTCGTCTGTGGAAAGAAAGCAGCTACGAAGATTTCGAGCGGGGCACCGCCAAAGGTGTGGCGGTCAGCAGCAACGGCCTGCTGGAACTGGCCCCTGCTTTCAAGGTTATCTACACCAGCCCGTCTACATTCATCTGGTCGATTGCCGCCGACAAAGACGGCACGGTGTATGCCGCCACCGGAGCGCCGGCTCGTGTTTACCGCATTACTCCTGACGGCAAGAGCACCGTGATCTTCGAGCCCAAGGAACTGCAGGCGCAGTCCATGGCTATTGGAAGAGACGGCGCCGTCTACGTGGCCACCTCTCCTGACGGAAAGGTTTACAGGCTGACCCGCGCCTCTGCGAACGGAAACACCGCAGCTCCGGCAGAGTTCACTTCTGAGGTTTTCTTCGACCCAAAAACCAAATACATCTGGGATTTGGCTTTTGATGCCGGGGGACGCCTCTACATCGCTACCGGAGACCGGGGCGAAATCTATCGTGTAGAGAAGACCGGCCAGGGCGCAGTGTTTTTCAAGTCAGACGAGGCCCACATACGCGTGCTCTCCTTTGATCCACACGGCAACCTCATTGCCGGGTCTGACGGCAGCGGACTGATCTACCGCATCATGCCCAGCGGCGAAGGTTTCGTACTCTACAGCGCACAGAAAAAAGAGATCACCGCGCTGGCCGTGGACGCTTCCGGAAACATCTTTGCCGCAGGAACCGGTGATAAGCACCCAGTGCCGGGCCAGCCCAATAATCCGCCGACGCAACAGCCTCCACCGCCGGGCAACGCGCCTCTCAATGTGAATCTGGCCGGCTCAGACGTGTACATGATCGCGCCCGATGGTTCTCCGAAAAAGCTCTGGTCTTCCAAAGATGACATCATCTACGCCCTGGCCTTCAATTCCGCCGGACGCCTGATCGCCGGAACCGGCAACAAGGGGCGCATCTTCTCGATAGAGAAGGACGGTACCTTTATTGACCTGCTTAAGGGCAGCGCCAGCCAGATCACGGCCTTCGCCAAGGCGCCGAATGGCCTGTATTGTTCGAGCAGCAACCTGGGCAAAGTGTTTCTTATGGGCAATGCGCCCGAGTCTGAAGGCATGTTTGAAAGTGATGTGCAGGATACTCATATCTTCTCCCGCTGGGGACGCGCCGAGGTCCGCGGCCATGGCAATTTCGAACTGTTTGCCCGCAGCGGCAACGTAGATAATCCCGACCGCAACTGGAGTCCCTGGGCGCGCATCGATCTCAGCAAAGACGCGCGGCTGGAGATTCCCGCAGCCCGATTCATCCAGTGGCGAGCCATCCTGAAGCCTGCTAACCAAGCCACCCAGATCGATGAAGTTGGGATCAATTATTTATCCAAGAATGTTGCGCCGGTGGTGGAGGATGTTGCCGTGCAGGTAGGCGCGCGCTTCCAGTCACAGCCGCGCTCCTCCGGCATGGACACGGTCAGCGTCGGATTCGGCCCCATCATTCCTACTCCCCGTATCGATATGCCTCCCACGGCTAACCGCGACCGCGGGTATATTTCTGTCCGCTGGTCGGCCAAAGACGACAATGACGATGAGCTGGTCTATTCGCTCTACTATCGCGGCGACAATGAGCGCGAGTGGAAGCTGCTCAAATCCGGGATCAACGATAAATTCTACTCGTTTGAATCGGGACTGCTGCCTGATGGCAGCTACACCTTGAAAGTGGCCGCCAGCGATGCGCCTTCGCACACGCCCGAAGACGCTCTCACCGACGAACGCCAGAGCGCCCGCTTTGAGGTGGACAATACTCCTCCGAGGATTCTTAACCTGGCGGCGAAGATTGAAGGACAGCAGTTGCATGTGACCTTCCAGGCTACGGATGATTTTTCGGTCATCAAGCGCGCTGAGTATTCCATTGACGCGGGCGAGTGGCAGTACCTGGAGCCTGTAGGGAAACTCTCTGACTCGAAAACCGAGAACTATGATTTCAATTACCTGCTCACGCCGCCTCCGCCATCACTGGAAGAGCAGCAGGCAGAGACAAAGCGGAGCAGAGGAGCATCGAAAACACCGCTTCCGGCTTCGGCTGCGCCTTCATACAGCGGAGAGCATGTTGTAGTAGTGCGGATCTATGACCGCTACGACAACGCAGCCACGGCAAGGTATGTAGCGAAATAGAATCTCTATTACTGTTGTTCAAATTCTTCTCCGTTTTGGGACGAAATTCATTCCCGCAGCCGAGGGCGGCTAATGTCACTTACATAACGTGCGTAAAAGCTGTGTCGCCCCTACGGGGCTCTGGCTTATCCCTCACCCTTTACCCACGTCTGCCGACGTGGGCTCAATAATTACGCGCCTCCGGCGCTTGGCTCATGGTGACCTTCACGCCCTCGGCCAAGCTGGATGAGCACTCGAAGCTCAAGTAAGTGGCATTAGCCGAAGTTCGTCAGTAAGCGGTCGAGAAACGGTCTAACCCTTTCAGAATCAGTTCAGACGATGGCCGAGTCTGCACTACATTTTGAAAGAGATCTCAG
>QHVI01000066.1 GCA_003223515.1 Candidatus Angelobacter sp. Gp1-AA117 | reverse complement strand
ACGTGGACTTGGGTGCAAAATTCTTGGATCAAATCCGCTCCCAGCATCTGATACGTTTTCATACGAAGCGCTTAGAGGAACTCGGTCTGAAGGTACTCACGACACCCATGGCGGCATAGGGATTTTCAGGGCAGAGGACGCAAAGGACGCAGAGGAAGCAAAAGTAAGTTTATGTGTATTGAATTTGGCGGTGTGTTGCTCCCTATGTACCGCACGCGCGTGGCGAGCCACAACCAAAAACCTTTTACCGCAGAAGACGCAAAGGACGCAGAGGAAGCAAAGTAACAAAATCATTTACCCATTTCTTAGCTGGCTTTCTCGGGCCACCAGACCAGCACCTTGATGAACTTCGAGAAATGCAGCAACGGTTTCACGCTGGGCAGATCGATGCCTGCAGCTTTGGCCATGGTATTGGTCTGGATTTCTGCGTCAGCCTCCTGCAGGGGCCAGGGGAGATGATGAATATAAGCCCGAAACACCGCGCCTCCGCGAACTGCATACAGGCAATAACGTTCGGTCAGAAAAAACTCCAGCGAGTTCTTCTCGCGCTGACGAGGAGCTGAAATGGGCCAGTAGCGTCCTGAAAACTCAGCCGGTTTGGGCTCATGCAGCCGCCTGCTGCTGTAATCGAACTTCTCTCCTGAATTTCCGATCGACATGGAGGCATGTTTGTAAGGCAGCCCGTAGCTCATGCGTGCTCCCCATACAGCAGAAAGATTGGCTGCATCCAGGCTGAAGAAGTAGACGCCGGGAATGCCCTTGTAACGCACGTAGGTGCGGACATTCAGTTCAAGGAATTGGCTGATCACCGGCATGGGAGGCAGGTACCGGGGCCGCAGGCCGTCGATCCAGAACGGCGTGACCGCCACATAGGCTTTGCCGTTGAAGAGGTCCAGTTCCAGTTGAGAGGGAACCAGCCTGCGCAGCGTCTCTACTGGAACCTCCCAGTGCGCAAACAGCAGGTCATTCCAGTTCTGCACCATGATCCAGGGACTGCGCGGCAGTGCGATGGGCCGGTGATCGGTGTGGAGCAGCAGAGGATGCATGGACTGGAAATTGTAACCTTCGCACAGAGATAAAAACCAAAACCTTACCGCTGATGACGCTGATCGAACTGATTTTACGCTGATAAACCCAAGAGCTTCACCACAGATTCACACAGATACACTGATCGATAAAAGCACGGGAGAAAGGCACACTCAACTTAATATCCGTCAACTGCTGAACCGGCAAATAGTCTAAAATCCTCTTACCCACATGCCCGATTCCACCGTTACCAGGACCGCTTCAGCGTCGGACAAAAATGGAACCAGCGCGACTCCGCAGGTCAACGTGTTTGCGGTACATGGCGTCGATCCTGAGGTGCAGGCCTATGCCATGGCCAAGTATTCGCGGTCGGCGCTCTCCATGAAGGAGTCTCTCAAGGAGATCAGCGAGCAGCGGGCCGAGCAGTTTCTCAACACTTTTTATTTCCAGTACGGCCACCGTTCCATTGCCGACCTCGCGCACATCGCCTTTGCCATTGAAAAGCTCTCCATATTGGCGGCCATTGTGCTGGTAGACGAGCAGCGCTGGGACGGCCAGGAGCGCTCCACCCGCTATCAAAATTTCAAAAAGAGCGGCTACTACATTCCTGATTTCGGTGCAGATGAGCCGTTGCGCAAGCGCTATACCGAAACCATCGACTTTCTTTTTAGCGAATACGATGCGCTGACCCAGGAGATGCTGCGCTACTACATGGGGCAGGCGCCGCGTCCGGAAGATATGCCTGAGGACGCCTACACGCGCACCCTGCGCGCCCGCGCCTTCGACAACTCCCGTTATCTTCTTCCGTTGGCCACCAATACTTCACTGGGGCAAATCGTCAATGCCCGCACCCTGGAGACTCAGATTGCGCGCCTGCTCTCCAGTCCTTACAACGAGGTACGCAAGCTGGGCGAGTTGCTGAAAGAAGCAGCCCGCGAGCCGGCCTTCAATGCCCAATCAGAGGCTGTGCAGGGGCTGGTGGACGAGATCAGGGCTATGAGTGAGTCCCTGGGAGTAAAAGCCGAACAGCAGCTTCTGCGCCCGGTAAAGGTTGCGCCTACGCTGGTCAAGTATGCCAACCTGAGCGAGTATGAAATCCAGACGCGCAGAGAACTGGAGCAGGCCGCTCAACAAATGATGGCAGGAGCGGCAATTGAGAAGGCCCCGCTGGTCGATCTACTGGACGAGGAGCCGCTGGAAGTCGAGATCGCTACCACGCTACTTTATTCCGCCTGCCATTACTCGTATCGCCAGGTGCGCGAACGTGTGCAATCGCTGAGCGCCGCCCAGCGCGAAGAGATCATCGATTCGGGGGCGCGTCATCGCGGCCGCTATGATGAGCTTTTGCGGGCCTGGCACTCCGGGCAGCGCTTCCGCTTTGACATCCTCATGGATATCGGAGGCTTCCGCGATATGCACCGCCACCGCCGCTGCACCCAGATCGAGCAAGGGTTTACCTCAGTCCATGGGTATGACACCCCTGAAGACATAACTTCCGCGGGATTGCAGAATCGCTACCAGTCAGCCATGCAGCGGGCCCTGGCTGCGCATGACCAGCTTGCCTCCGCTGCCGATCCTCATGCCGGTCTCTACGTCCTGCCGATGGGGTTGCGCAAGCGCACGCTTTTCAAGATGGATTTCGCCGAAGCCCTTTATATCTCAGAACTTCGCAGCACCCAGGCGGGGCACTTTTCGTACCGGAAGGTGGCTTATTCCATGTATGAGGAGGTGGCGCGGAAGCATCCCGGCCTGGCCCGGTACTTCCGTGTTACAGACATTCGTGAACCGCTAGACCTGCTGAAGCGATAGGAATGAGCCGGCCTTCCCGGATTTCCACTGCAACCATCGGTTTAACCCCTTAGAATGGCTTCTCAGCAGAAAAATCTTTGGTTTTTGGCCGGTTCGCCCGGAAAATCCGGCACTGGAAACCATAGAGTTAACATATACTTATTCAGTGTGCTCTTCCCCCACCGGCAGAAACTTTCTTTCCTCGCCGGGAGCTAGCCAGGCCAGCTTGTATTTCGAAGTGGAGACCGATTCTTGTTAGAGTCAATCCAGAAAATTGCCGTTTTGTATGACGCCAGCCAGGCGGTCCTCTCCACTTTCGATCTGGATGGAGTGCTGAACGAGATCCTCTCCATCATTCGCGACTACTTTCAGCTCCACAACGGCACAGTTTTGCTTATGGATAAGGACAAGCAGGAAGTCTATGTCCGTAAACAGTTTGGACGCAGCGAAGAGAACATAGGCTACCGCATCCCCCTGGGCCAGGGCATTATCGGAGCGGCGGCCAAGCTGAAGCGGCCAGTGTATGCCCCGGACGTCAGCAAGGACCAACGCTACATCAACCGGGTGCAGGAGACCAAATCAGAAGTAGCAATACCACTTATGGTGCGGGATGAGGTGGTCGGCGTACTCGATTTCCAGAGTGACCAACTCGACTACTTTGATTCGGGCATGATTGACCTGCTTACACTGTTCTCCACCCAGGCCTCCATAGCCCTGGAGAATGCCCGCCTTTACCAGTTGGAGCGCCGCCGGGCCGAGCAGCTTGAAGCCATCAATGCCGTTGCCCGACAGACGACGGCGGTTACCGATCTTGACGAGCTTTTGACCGTGGTCTGCCGCCTGATCCTCGAATGGTTCCGCGTGGACCATGTGGCCGTGCTGCTCTCTGAGGCTGATTGCATGCGGGTCCGCGCCTATGAAGGACGCCTCACTCCCAAGGTGGCCATGGGAGCGCAGCTTGCTCCCGGCGCCGGTCTGGCCGCGCGCGCCCTGGCCCTGGGAAAGAGCATTATTGAAAACGATGTAAGCAAAGTAGAGGGATACATTGCCGGATTCGTGGAGACCCAGGCGGAAATGTGCGTCCCGCTGATCTTCTTTGGTGAGAAGCTCGGTACCCTTGCCCTCGACAGCGCCAGCAAGAACGTTTTTGAGTCAGAGGACATACAGCCGCTCGAGTCAGTCGCCGATATCTGCGCTGCTGCCATTCAGAACGCCAACCATTTTGAACGTATCCGGCAGCTCGCTTATGTTGACGGCCTTACCGGCATCCATAACCGGCGCTATTTCGAGATGCGTATTCTCGAAGAGCTGGAGCGCGCTTCACGTTTCGGAGGGCGCATGTCCGTCATTATGATGGATATCGACCACTTCAAGCGCCTCAATGACGAATTCGGACACCTGCTGGGCGATGAAGTCCTCCGGGGCGTTTCAACGATTCTTAAACACCAGCTTCGCAAGATGGACATGGTGTGCCGCTACGGCGGCGAGGAATTCGCAGTGGTAGTGCCGGAAACCTTCGGCGAAAATGCTTTGACCGTGGCTGAAAAGCTGCGCCGCCAGGTGGAAATCTATAATTTCCCGGGCGTTCCCCGGCCGGTCACCATCAGTTGTGGAGTTGCCGATTATCCCATTCACGGGAACAGCCGGGATGAAGTTGTGGCCGCCGCAGACGCGGCTCTCTATGTGGCAAAACTCTCCGGCAGAAACCGCGTGGTGGCTGCCACACTCAAGAAAGAAACATCCGCTACACAGGGGTAGATATCATTCATGGGGAACTCAGGGATCGCTGTTTCCAAGGTGGTTGCGAAGGTTGCAGCAGTAGGGCTTGACCAGGCCGCTATTTCTTTCCTGCACGATTGTTTCAAGCAGTTCAATGTCCACGTGGCGGGCATGAACGGCGACCCGATGGAACTTTTCAATAAGCAGAAATTTGAAGCCTGCCTTCTGCGGCTCTACGATCCGCAGGCAGAAAAGATTTTGAGCACCGCGCGTAATTCAGCTTCCAACCGCCGCATGGTGATTTACGGCATTGCCCGTAATACCCAGGAGGCGTTGCGGTATTCCTCTTTCGGCATCAATGCCGTGCTTGACGAACCTCTGGAGCGCCAGAGCGTGTTGAAGGTGGTCCGCGCTACCCATCTGCTGGTGGTGCATGAATTGCGCCGCTATGTGCGCATCCCGGTGGTGACAGAGGTTGCCATCGACAATGGCGCCCGCAGCTTCCACGCCATGACCATGGAAGTAAGCGCCGGCGGCATGTCGGTGCGCTGCCAGACCCCGCTCACCTCGGTAGACGCGGTGCGCATCAGTTTTTGCCTTCCGGGTGCGAAAAAAATCACCTTACGCTCGTTCGTCTGCTGGGCACGTCCGGCGGAAAGTTACTATGGCCTGCGCTTTGATCCCACAGATGATACCCGTGTCCAGGTTCGTAATTGGATAGATCAATACCTGGAAATCATGTAATCTAGAAGCACACACTCCATCATTCAACAGGAAGTTCGCATGTACACAATAGAACTGGAGAAGGTGCGCAAGTCCTACGGCACTTTTGTCGCCGTGGATGATCTCTCCTTCAAGATCGAGAAAGGTTCCGTATTCGGGCTGCTGGGACCTAATGGCGCCGGGAAGACCAGCACCATCCGCATGATGATCGGCATTACTGCACCGGACTCCGGCACGATTGGGATGTTCGGCAAAGCGTTTGAACGCAAGAGCCTGAATCGAGTCGGCTACCTGCCGGAAGAGCGCGGCCTGTACCGCAAGATGAAGGTGCTCGATCAGCTTATCCTGATGGCAGAGCTGCACGGCATGTCCGCCGCTGACGCAAAGCAAAAAGCCATCGAGTGGTGCCAGCGCCTGGATATCTCTTTCAAACTCAATAGCAAGGTAGAAGAACTCTCCAAAGGCTTGCAGCAGAAAATCCAGTTCATCGCCGCGCTTCTTCATGATCCCGACTTCATCATCATGGATGAGCCTTTCTTCGGCCTTGATCCTGTGAACGCCACCATGCTGAAGAACGTCCTGCTCGACCTGAAGAAGGAGGGCCGCACCATCCTGTTCTCGACGCACCGCATGGACCAGGTGGAAAAACTGTGCGATTCTCTCTGCCTCATCAATCATGGCAGGCCCGTACTGCACGGCACACTCAAGGACGTAAAAGCCGGATACGGGAAACGCAACGTGCAGATCGATTATGCAGGGGACATCTCGTTTCTGGAGAGAAGCCCGCTGATCAGCAAATTCAATAACTATGGCAACTACGTTGAGGTGCAGCTTGCGCCCGGCGCAGACTCACAGGAACTGCTGCGCGTGGCAGCCGCTCATTCCCGTATCAACCGCTTTGAACTGATGGAACCTTCGCTCGAAGAAATCTTTATCGATGTAGTCGGCGAACACAAGGTGGATTCCGAAGAAAAGCTGCAGGCGGAGAAAAACAATCTGCAGGTTGCAGGAGGCAGAAATGCGTAACATGTTCATCATTGCCCGGCGCGAATATCTGGAACGCATCAGGAGCAAGGCATTTATCGTGATGACCATCCTGCTTCCGGTGCTGATGCTAGGCGCTACGATACTTCCGACATTTCTGATGCTGCGCGGTTCGGGAGAAACCAAGCATATCGTGGTGGTGGCTTCGAATACGGCCACCGGTGAGTTGCTCCGTAATCAGCTCAACAAGGCTTCTGAACAGCGCGCCAAAGAAGTGACCGCCAACACCGGCATGAACAGGCGTAACCAGGAAAAAGTGAATTACGCCGTGGACGTAATCACGGATACCTCGCAATCGCGGCGCGCTACGCTTACCGAAAAGGTAAAGCAGAAACAGCTTGCCGGGGTTATCTTTGCCACAGACGAGGCCCTGGCTGCCCGTAAGATCTCCTTTGTCACGCGCGACATTTCCAGCTTCAGCACCATGGACGACGTGAAGAGCGCCGTGACCCAGACGGTTCGCAACAGCTTTCTTCTGAGCAAAGGCCTGAACCAAAGTGACATCGAGACCACCTTTAAGCCTGTCGACCTGGAATCTGAGAACGCGACCGGCAGCGGAAATACCCTCACGGTATTTTTCACCGCTTTCGGCATGGTCATGATCATGTATGTCACTGTGCTCATGTATGGCATCAACGTAATGCGCGCCATCATCGAAGAGAAAACTTCGCGGGTGATGGAAGTCATGCTGGCCTCGGCACGTCCCATGGAGATGATGGCAGGGAAAATTATCGGAGTAGGTGCTGTCGGCCTGACCCAAGTGGGCATCTGGGCCGGCACTGCCGCTCTTTATGCCTCCTATAGCGCCCTGGCCTCAGGCTCCAGCCTGAAAACCATTATCTCCATCAAGCTGCTGGTCTTTTTTGGGGTGTTCTTCCTGCTGGGATACATCCTGTACAGCACCCTGTGTGCGGCTATTGGCGCCATGGTCAACTCTGATCAGGAAGCGCAGCAGCTTCAGTTCATCGTTATGGCCCCGCTTATTGTGGCTATCGTGATGATGGGCAGCATCATTCAATCGCCCAATGGACCGACTGCGGTGTGGGGTTCTCTCTTCCCTTTCACTGCGCCCCTGATCATGTTCCTGCGCATCTGCATTGAGACGCCGCCAACGTGGCAGATCGGGCTTTCCATGGGACTGATGGCGCTCACTGCCTATGTGCTGGTTTTCCTGTGTGCGCGCATCTACCGCGTGGGCGTGCTCATGTACGGCAAGCGTCCTAACCTGCCGGAGATCGTGAAGTGGATCAAGTACGCGTAGACCGTGAACCAGCCTGCAACAACTGAAATTCAGGGCGAGAGCCAATCCGGCTCTCGCCGTTTTTCTTTGCGCCAGCGCATCCTGCTCACCTTGATTTCCTGGACGGCTGTTCTGCTGATCCGGTTGATCGGCCCCACTTTGAAGTTTGAAGTTGTCGCAGAAGAGAATGTCCCTGCGGATGGCTATCGTTACGCGCCAGCGGGAATCTACTGCTTCTGGCACCGTTGCGTGATTCCCGGGGCCTGGCGTTTTCGCAACATGCAGATTGCCATCATGATCAGCCGCAGCTTCGATGGCGAGCTCATCTCCCGCATTGCCGGGAAACTCGGCTTTCGTCCGGTTCGCGGATCGAGTTCACGGGGCGGCGCAGGCGCGTTGTTGGCCATGCGTGAAGAACTGGATTTGGGACATCCGGCAGTGTTCACCGCCGACGGACCACGCGGTCCCATGTACGTAGCCAAACCCGGCCCGGTACTGCTGGCGAAAAAAACCGGATACAAGATTGTGGGATTTCACATTGCGGTAGAGCGTGCCTGGATTCTCAAGTCATGGGACAAGATGATGATCCCCAAACCCTTCTCCCGCGCCGTCATCTACATCAGCAGTCCGCTCGCAGTCCCCGCCGATGCTACCGGGGAGCAGATGGAATCATTGCATCAGGAAATGCAGAGGAGGATGGACAGATGCACGGCAGGAGCAGAAAAGGCAGTTACCACAGATCAACACTGATAAACACGGATTGAATTGGGTCAACGATGGCAATTACAAATTATGACAATTTTGGCAATTCACAACAGTCCGTACTTTTTCATTTTATAGCGTAGGGCGTCCCTTCCTATCCGCAAGGCCCGGGCGGCCTTTGACTGGTTTCCTCCAGCCTGGGTGAGCGCTTCAGCCAGCAGGGACTTTTCATGTTCTTCGAGCGACAAGGTTTCTTTGCCGTTGCGGCTGATATCTGCCGTTTCGGCAGGTTTCGCCGTTGAGAGATGCTGCAATGATTCGGGCAGGTCACCCACGTCGATCATCTCGCCGATGGCCATCATGCAGGCGTGTCCAACTGCGTTTTCCAGTTCGCGCACGTTGCCGGGCCAGTTGTGGCGGGAGAAAAGTATCTGGGCGCGCTGCGTGAGCCCGTGAATCTTTTTTCCATACTGGCGGCTGAACTTGTCGATGAAATGCCGCAGCAGCAGCGGCAGGTCTTCCATGCGCTCCGCCAGCGGAGGAACATGAATTTCCACCATCGAGAGCCGGTAATAAAGATCTTCCCGGAATTTCCCTTCGGCAATGGCATGGCGCAAATCTTTGTTGGTGGCGGCCACTACTCGTACATCGATCTTCTGCGGGCTGAGCGAACCCACGCGCTGCACTTCCTGGTTCTGCAGCACGCGCAGCAGTTTGGCCTGGGTGGCCAGAGGCATGTCTCCAATCTCATCGAGAAAAAGAGTGCCTCCGTTAGCAAACTCGAAGAGGCCGATCTTGTCACGGTCGGCGCCGGTAAAAGCGCCGCGCACGTGCCCGAAGAGCTCGCTTTCGAACAGCGTCTCCACTACCGCCGAGCAATTCAGCACTGCAAATTTTCCCCGTACCGGGCTGGAGCGGTGCAGCGCCTGCGCTACCAAGTCTTTGCCTGTTCCAGTTTCGCCAGTCACCAGCACCGAACGGTAATGGGGCGCGATCCTGCGTATGCGCGAGAACATCTCCCACATCTGCGGGCTGCGGCCCACAATTCCTTCAAACTGCGCCTTCTGCACGAGCGCGTCGTCCACCCGCGCAATCTGCTGGCGTTGCAGCGCCGTGTCAATCAAACGGCCCACGCGTTCGCGCAGCACTGCCAGGGAGATAGGTTTGTTCAGGTAGTCGGCCGCACCTTTGCGAATGGCTTCTACCGCCGTATCGGTGGTGTAGTGGGCGGTCATCAGGACAACATCGGTGGCCGGATCGAATTCGATCACTTTCTCCAGCACTTCCAGTCCGCTCATCGAGGGCATGACCAGGTCGGTCATCACAATCTGCGGATGGTGGCTGTAGACCAGGTCCAGTCCCTCTTCCGGGTGCGTTGCCGTAAAGATTTGTACGCCATCACGGGCCAACGCTGCCGCCACAAACTCCAGGCTGCGCGGGTTATCGTCAATGATGACCAGCGAGATGCTCACGTTCTCCTCGTAGAGTGGCATGCGGATGAAAGGCTGGGTGGAGGCCATACAGGCCAGAATTGCACGTCCACTGCCAACACTATGCTGTTGATTATAAAGACATTTGATTGAGATTGCGCTATTTCGCGCAGTTTTGCGCGTTACTCCTGCGCTACCGGGCGCAGAAGCATGGGTTCTAAGCGCAGCCGGTATGGTACAGGCTTGTAGAACCAACGAGTTACGTAATGGCAGGCGGCTTGCATTTGAGACTGGTGAAACTCAGCAGAAGCCTCAAGGAGATTTTCAAAATGCCGTCATTCAATCCTCGCACCGATACTTTGACGAAGCCTTCTCAGAGCAACCGCGCCTTCAGCAATCTGACCGGAAAAGCGTCTGAGGATTTCAACGCTCTCGGAATGGAAGTGGATTACTCCCGCGGCGCGAACCTTTTTATTGAAGGACAGCATCCGCAGTACGTCTTTGCGATTTGTACCGGACAGGTAAAGCTTTCCGTAACATCGGCGGAGGGCAAGACCGTGATCGTGAGAATCGCCCACGCCGGCGATGTGCTTGGACTGAGCGCCGCCCTCAACAGCAACGATCATGAAGTCACGGCTGAAGCGCTGGAGAATTGCCAGGTGAAGGCCATCCGCGTGAAAGATTTTGCGGCATTCATCCATCAGTATCCCGAAGCCGCCATGGAAACCACCCGCTGCGTATTGCAGGAATACCAGGTGGTCTTCAATGATGTCTGCCGGCTGGCTCTTCCCAGCACGGTTGCTGGAAGGCTCGCCAACCTGCTGCTGGAGTGGACCAAGTCACGCACCCAGTCACGCATGACCGACCCCAACCGCATGATCGTCACCCTGACTCATGAAGAGATTGCGGGCATGACCGGAACCTCACGCGAGAGCGTGAGCCGCACCTTCCAGGAATTTCAACGCGAAAAAGTGATCTCTGTAAAAGGATCGAGCCTGACGGTATTACGGCCGGAAGCGCTGGAACAGTTGGCAGTGTAAAGGCTCTTAGCTTTGGTAATCGGGAATGAGTAGAATGAAGGCACTCAGATGTTCTTTTTAATTCGACGTAAAAGGCCGCTCGCGAGAGCGGCCTTTTCTTTGGGTTCCTCAATCAGGACTAGCGCTCTGACCGCATGGAAATAGGAATCGAGGTGCATTACAGCTATGGCGCTGGCTTCGCCAGCTCTGCTTCCTTATTTATTTTCTACCCACAGCTTGCGCTGTGGGCTAGAAGAATGCCGCCAGCTTCGCTGGCTATCCAAAAATCACACGGTCAGAGGACTAGAGCAAAACCAGAAAAGGTGCAGCCTTCCGCACAGGCCAGGGCGGCTGTGCTCCATAAAGGCTGTTCAAAGGCTTTTCGCAGACATTGCCCCGTGGCTTTCCCGCATTCTTGTGGTCACATTCCGATACAACACCCTTCATCATGAAAGCATCCTATCTTTCGAGCCACTGTAATTCGTCGTAAAAACCCTGTCAGAAAAGAGAACTCTTTGGCGCCAACTCGGTTGTCTCAGAACGTTTTGAAATTCAAGCAATCCAATACCACCTCTCCGAAGAGTGCAGAGCCTTCCAGGAGAAAACCTGCAGTGTTTGAAGGCATGACCGAGGCGGAGGTGATCAAGAGAGCGCAAGCCGGCGATGTAAGTTGCTTCGAAGTGCTGTATGGATTGCACAAGAGGCGTGTCTTCTCGCTGTGTCTGCGCATGAGCGGCAACTACGCCCAGGCGGAAGATTTTACCCAGGAAGCATTTCTGCAGCTCTACCGCAAGATCGCCTCGTTCCGCGGCGAATCGGCTTTTTCCACCTGGCTGCACCGCCTTACGGTCAACATTGTGCTCATGCAGTTCCGGAAAAAAGGGTTGGCAGAAGTCTCGCTGGAGTCCGCACTGGAGCCACAGCAGGAAGACTCAGCCCCCAAGGATATTGGCACCAGAGATGATGTTCTTCACAGTGCCGTAGACAGGCTGGCGCTGGAGCATGCGCTGGGAGAGCTTCCCCCCGGATACCGCATTATCTTCGTGCTCCACGATATTGAAGGCTACGAGCATAACGAGATTGCGGAGATGCTGGGCTGCTCCATCGGCAACAGCAAATCGCAATTGCACAAAGCGCGCCTGAAGCTGCGCAGCCTGCTGCACTCACAGGCGCGCAGCACCGCTGAGTCAGTGGCGGCTTAGTCGGATTCCTGACTACACATCTACAGCACTTGCATTAATCTTTCGTAGTACTGTTCGTTGTCATAGGCGAGGCCAAATTCTCCCGCCTTGGCGCGCATCTTTTCGTAGAAGCCGATCAGGTCATAGCTGCCATGCCGCATCAGCCACCCGAAATCAGGAGGCGCAAGGAAGGGCAGGAGCGCCATCTTGATCAGGGCAATGTGGAGATGAAAGCTCACAAAAAATGATGTAGCGCGGCATTGCATGCATACGGTCAGCAGTTCAGATGTAATCTTGTCCAGTTGTGGGGAGAGATCCCCGCGCCGCCGCTCGGTTCTGCTCCACGCTTGCAGGATGCGCGCGTTAAAGGCGAGGTCGCTCACGTATTGCAGGCCCAGGCGCACCCGCTTCCACTGGATCATCCTGAATTCCCGCGAAGAGTGACTCTGGCGATGAAGTTCATCGGCGTCAGGATGAAAGAGATCGCGCATATCCTCCAGCGAAACAATACGAAGGAAGGGCACAACATCAGAGGCGTTGACCTCGATCATCCCGTAAACCCAGCGGTGCGCCATAATAGCGGCCACCGCGAGAATGACCAGGACAGCAAGCACTGCTGATATCGGATTGCTTAACATCCCTATTTATTTCCCTTCAGTAGTGCCAGATATTGTTTCGCTTGCATGAGCATCTGTTCCGGCGTTACGCCCAGCAGCCACTGCTTCGGCGCTGCCTGAGGACGGCGAAAAGCTGCCAGCCACACTAAAACAGCAGCCAAGTATGTGACAGGACCTGCGTATTTCGCAAAAGTGATGAATCTAATTCCATATTCAGAACGAACATCATATGCCAGCCAGGCCCCTACGGCTGAAATTGTGAAGCCCAATACGATTCCAAATGGGTATTCCTCCCAGTCCAATCCAAGAATCCATACTAAAAGAAAGAAAAGAGCAAAAACGCCAGCCTGAAGATATCTCACCACTTTACCGACTGCCAACAGTACTACGATAATCGGGTCCGCCTGTATTGCAGGATGTGACGCCGCATTCCATCCGGCCAGCAGCACGATTACCACGGCAGTCACCGGAAAAACTACCTCAAAGCCCGGCCAAGCCTTGCAAAATACTAGAAAAACCCGGCGAAACACCTCATACAACGCCAGCAAAGCCAGTACGGCATGAATCCCTTCGAAGCTCCAGTAGACGTCGAAAAATAAATAGGGATTATGGAATACTACATCCTCCGCAATCGTCGCCAGGACCACAGAGATCAGGTAGGTAAAAAAGAAGGGAAACTCGCGATGGAGCCGTCTCTTCCACAAAACAACGATGAGACACACAACCACCGCGGCAACCATTAAACCGAAAAGCAGGCCGTAGATATTCATTAAAACGACCCCAGATTAACTCACATTTCTGCACCATACAACTAAAGATGGATATTGCAGGTGTGACTCGAGCAATCTGCAAGGCCTGCGGATACGCAAGTTTTCAGTAGTGCTGTTGAGGGAGTGGCTGGTCCGTCTTCCAGCCACCTTTCTCCTATCGTAGTGTGCAGACGATAGGTGGTTTGCACAATGGACTTGGATTGCCTCCATCCGCGGCCAGCGGCACCGCGCTACAAATACCCAATAGAAATACTACAACAGCGGCCTTGATCAACCGTTTCATATCTTAAGCTCCTTTTTTTTGTGTGTAATAGAGAAGATGGGAAGGGGGTTCCCACAAGTCCACGCATTTTCCCATCTTGATAAAGGAGCGAAGTAAAGCGTTTGCAGGAATCAACAGGCAGAAGGCCGAGCTTCAGGTGCTTCCAGTTAATGAACTGCAAGTTTCCCCGATTGAGCGTCTCTGAAACCGTGTTGAAGCAGCTAAGATGTGAGCTGCTGCAAGGCAGTGGCTGGTGTACATTGATCTGGTTCACGGAGATTTAAATGGCAAAACCCGCAATCTCTGTTCCTCAAATTCTCGACAAACTGGAGTCTTTTCACGGTTGCCAGGAGCCGTGCTGGCCGGTCGAGCCATATCTTTTCCTGGTGTGGTGGCACTGTGGCTATCCGGCCAGCGATGCCGCATGTGCCAGAGGCTGGGAAGCATTGAATCGCGAAGTAGGAACCTCATCCTGGCAACTTCTGGCAACGCCTGTTCCCAAGCTGGCCAGGGCTTTGAAACCGGGAGGCATGGTTCCGGAACTCAGGGCCATGCGGTTGAAAGAGATCGCATCGCGGATAGACAATGAGTTTGGCGGGAACCTGCGCGCCGCTCTGACCGGCCCACTGAAAGACATCCGCAAAACTCTCAAGAAGTTCCCCAACATTGCCGACCCCGGCGCGGACCGCATCATGTTATTTGCTGATATGGCGCCGTTGGCTGCCGTTCCCTCCAACTGCGTGCATGTGCTGGTGCGCATTCTGCACGGGAAAGAACGTGAGAATTACGGGGTCAACTACCGCGAAGCGCATCTGGCAATTGAAGCAGAGACACAGGCTACGTTCGACTCACGCAAGAGGGCCTACTTACTTCTCAAGAAGCACGGCCAGGAGTTATGCAAGCGTACCAATCCCAAATGCGAGATGTGTCCTGTAAATTCTTTCTGTGCTTATTTCGCAGGACACGCGCGCGGCAGCGCAAAAGTGGCGGCCAAACGCTCAGCCGCAAAGTAGCGTGGTTGCTACTTTGCGGCTGAGAATTCAATTGCCTTTATAACGAGCGGGGTTCTAAGGCAGCGTGTCGGTGCACGGTGCATTGGTCGGCTGGTCCGGCACGGTTGGCGGAGTCAGCCAGGCGGGGTTATTTGTCTCAAAGAATTCCGCAAAGTTAATGCCTGCTGCATCGCGCTTATTGAGCGATGGTAAGCCGAACCGGTCTTCAATAAATTTCAGGATGGACGTATTGTCAGCCGGAGTATGAGAGACGTAATGCGCCTTGGAGAAGGGGGAGATTACGATGAATGGCAGGCGGAAGCCATTGCGGTCGAAATCTCCTGCTGGGTCGGCGGGTGGGCTCGTAAACAAGTCCTGGGGAGGAATACCGTCAGGGCTAGGGACAACCTGGGAAACCGCGTCGCCGGAATACATGCCCAGAGTGGCGGGCTGGCCGGTCGAGGGTTGGGTCATCGCGAAAATGGGCTGGCCGTTCACCCGCGACGCCACATGATCAAACATGCCTCCATGCTCGTCAAAGGTGAGAATGAAAGTGGAGTCTTTCCAGCTTGGGCTTTGCATGAGCGCCTTGACCAGCGAAACAATGAAAGACGAGCCTCTCTGGATATTGTTGCCGGTTCCAGGATGCTCATCAGAACCTACCTGGAATCCCGGATCGATGAACGCCACTGAGGGAAGATTGCCATTCGCCACGTCCACCATGTATTGCGAAATAGGAAAGAACTTGTCCCGGTGCTTCGACATGAAACCGGTGAAGAAACTCAACTCTGAATCAATCGTGGGATCGACGTAGTAAATCTTCCACGACACACCTTTCTGGTCCAGCAGATCAAAGATCGTGGGAGCGCTTACGGTGTTGGTTGGCGCGTGCGCGTGTCCGACCGAGGTTGCGGCTACCAGATACATGCGGTTGGGTTGCGTTTCGGTGGGCGCAGGAGCAAACCACCGGTCTGAGGTGGCAAACTGCGTAGCCAGGAAATAATAGGAAGGCAGTTCATCCTGTGTATAGAAACCCATCACCCGCTTGCCTATCACGTCCGAACTGCCTTGACCCTTAGCTGCGGCCGCTCCTTCCACCACGAATCCGTCCATGGTAGGAGTATTCGAACTGAGGCTGAAGCGGTTGAAGTTGATGTGGCTCGTGGCCCACGCGGCGCTGGTGTTTTCTATGCATACAGTCTGCAGGTGGAAGGGCGCAATCTGACTCCCGTCATCGGCAGGATTGGAAACTGCCGCAGGAGTGCCATCCACGTCAGCGCCTAATCCTTGCAAAGCCCGGTAGGCATTCAAATGGCCGAAGTAGTGGTCAAAAGACCTGTTTTCCTGGGCCATAAAGACGATGTGGTTGATTTTGGATATATCCCCCAGCGTGGGTGGTGTACCGGGCCCCGGCGGTGGAGGCGGTACCGGAGTAGGGGTTGGTGTTGGCCCGGGAATTCCGGGTGGGCCTGCAGTTTCAGGCACGCCAAACAGCGCGCAACCGCAGAGCAGGCACATCATTGAGCTTAGGAGTAAAGCAAATAAGAATCGCGACAGATGCATCCAGGGCCCCTATACCTTTACAACAATTAAAGCGACGGTAGGATGGATGAGCGCTGCTGAGCAGAAGTTGGCCAGCAGTTCTGGCCAGAGGGTGTCAGGCAAACCGAACCTGTCAAATCAGGGGTTTATCGGTACTATCTGCTCTCAATCTTTTTCCTTTTCCTTGATGCCCGTGGTCTGAACAGGAGGAAGGACTTTTGGTTGAGCAGTATTTCCGTCACGCCAGAAAACATGAAAGCATTCAGAGTTGATCTGTGGTGTCCATCGTGTGCCATCTTCGTACTCGATCCCAATGGGATAAACCACCCAGCCCAGGGGCTCTGTGGGCGCAGGCATCTCTCGCGAAAACTCATAGGCATTCACGCCGCCGGAGGGAACTTTCTTTTCTGACCGCCACAACGCGTACGTGGAGATCAAGTATTGTGGCTTGATAAAGACATTTGCCGTGTAGGAGATGCTCTTAATGGTCTTTCCCGACTGGTTTTTCGCCGAGAAGCGGACCTTCAAAGGGTCTTTCCAGAATTCTCCGTCGCTGAGGTTTACCGGGCACGCTGCGTGCGGCGGGACGATGGAGAAGAAAGCCATCATTCCGCCTTCCATATGATCGGCCACATGGCACTGCAACATCCAGTTGCCGGGATTATCGGCCTCCATGTCCACGGTCGTACTGGTTGCAGGGGCGAGTCTCACCACGTCCATACGCTCTTGGGGCGTATAAACGGTCTTGCCATGCCAGTGAGCGGTATGTACATCTCGCTCATTACCCATCGCGAACAAGTGCCAGCGCACATGTTTACCGGAATCCATGGAGAGATCGGGCAGGTTGCTGAAAATGTAGCCATTGATCGAATGCATCATCCCTGCTTCTTTGCCCTGCTGGTGATCGAATACCATGAACAGCCCGATAAATTCGTCGTCTACGTCACGCGGTGAGCCATCAGGGCGGGCCTTCCCTTTGGCCGTGACAATAATCGGTCCAATCAGTCCCTCATTCACCTCCACTGGTTCCTCAACGTGGCTGTGGTAGGGCCACAGGATAGAACTGGGTTGCCCTGGGCCCGGCCCGCTGCTTTCATCGGCGAACCATGTGTAGGTGAATTCGTCACCCGGCAGCACCGGAGGAACTGAGCGCCCGTCAGGTCCGATGTAGGGCGCGCCCTCGTTGTCTTTGGTGTATCTCAGGCCGTGCGGATGCATGCTCAAAGGACGGGTGCTGTGGTTCACGAAATGCACCACCACCGCATCGCCCACCTCAGCCCGAATTACCGGCCCCAAGATCCCCATCCATTCCGGTTGTGGCTTGCGCACTTTGAAGGTGGCGTCTGTGTACTCCACGTAATGAGTCTTACGAAACTTTGTGTTCTTATAAAGGGCAGGCAGCGGACGATTGAACATCAGATCGCGCCCGCTGGGGGCAAAATCCCAGAGAATATCCTCTGCTGCAATGTAGTAGGTACGTGTTTTCCCGATGGTGTTGGGAGAAGAGCCGTTTTCAGCCTGTAGGGCAATGGCAAGCGTGACTAGCAACCATACCAGCAATGTTCTCATGATTCCTTGATTGCGAACGGGCGTGAGTGTGAGATCTGAGATGATCAATGGAATTCCGAATAAAACCGGATACTGATTCCCCTTCGATTCATTGCTCCGCAGCCTAGTGTTAATTCCGGGCCAATCCGTTCCCCAATGAGCCGTGTTGGTACGTGGTGACACTTTTACGATCAGCATCTTCAGCGTTCATCAGCGGCATAAATTCCACTTTATCTCGCTGATTTCAGATGACCCGATTCTTCTTTCACTGTCCTGCTGCCGGCGGATGTATGAACTTCGAATCATCGACCGGTGCATTGAACGTGATCTTGTCGTATTTCACCGTAAACGTCTGTCCCGGACGAGACCGCATCACCGTAAACGGCACCTTCACTCCCTGCACGTCACGGTAGTCGCTGTAATCAGCAGTATCCGCCAGGGGGCCGAAGAGCGTCTTCTGGTAAGTTATCCGGCGCACAAGGAGGCCGGTCTGCTTATCAAACCACAGTCGCTCGCTGTAAGCGGGGTCCTTCAAGGTTCCACGCACTACATAACAATCATGGCCGTTGATGGTATCAGTGCCGGTGACGCGGGAGTTGGTGAAAGCAGTGGTGGGCGCAAGATCGCGGTCGAAGCGCGAGGTCATCAGAATCGTACGCAATGTATATCCGTTGTAGTCATTCACGCGCTCAGCCTTGTTCCAGCCAACGGTGCCATTGGTGGCATCAACGGTGGTGCGTCCGTTGGGGAAGGTGAGGGTATTGGATAAAAAGTTCGGGGCTTTGCGGTCGAGTTCCACCTGAATCGTGCCCTGAGCGGTGGTGGCGGTCCCGGTTGCTACCTCAGAGGTAAGTTTCTGGATGGCCGCTCTGCCTCCGATTGCAGTTTCATAGTTGTCTTCGACTTGTTGCACTGTGGGCAATTGCGGCTTGGCCTCGCCTGCCGGCTGGCCCGGCGTTGCTGGTTGCGCCTGCTGGCTGGCCTGTGCCTGGGCTGCTGCCTGGCGCGGGCCGCCCTGGTGCTCATCACCTACTGGAGGTACGGAAGTAGGATTCGTGCGCCCGGCGTGGCAAGTAGCGCAGCCCACTTCCAGATCGCCTTTGAAATTGTCTTTATTGATTCCCTGGGTCATGGTGATCATCTGGCGCGCAGTTTTCTTTTCGTCTTTGTCGTCTTTCTCAAAAGCGCGGGTCGGCTGCACTACGTGGCAGTAACCGCATTCCACACCCAACGCGGCATTGAAGTACTGCATGGCCGGTATGAGTTCGTCGGCAGGCAACCCCTTGAGCACCTGGATATTCTTGTATGCCTGGTCAGTCGTCTTGCCTGCATTCGCATCAGCAGGTCTTGCGCCGGATGGAGGAGCACTCGGATTGCTTCCAGTCTGTGAAAAGGCCACAACCGCGGCCACGCACAACAGCAGGATGAACAGGCGAAAAGCACGCATCGAAACACCTCGGAGTAAGGTTTGGAACAAACCGGGCCATTATAAATGACGGCCGCCAGGCGCTCACCCCGGCTTAGACGGATCACAGGACCGCTGGTAATCGAATGAATTTGAATCTCCCATAGTCCAATCGCAGATTGTGTTTTCTTCAGATTTTGAACTTCCACAAAGGTTTATCGGCGTTGTTCATCAGTGCAATCGGCGTAATCAGCGGTAAGGTTTTGGTTTCCCAGATGGCCCGATTTTCCCGATAAACTGGATGACCCGATCAGCGCGCCGGGTCTTGCACCCGTCCTTTCCACTCTCCGCCACGTCCCCGCCAGTATTTGATGGCCGAGTGGAGCGTAGCGCCCATATAGAAGATGGCAACCACAGGCAGAAATAACGTCCACAGTGGAGTGAGCCGGTAAAACCGGATCATCGGCATGTACGCAATGATCATCAGCAACCATGCTGTAGCGCCAAGAAGGGCCGGCAGTGAATGCCCTGCGAACAGGAGAACCGGCGGCAGCAGATAAGTTGCAATAAGGCCGGCCATGGCCAGCAGCAGCATGAAAGCTGAATGATGAAGCTGGCTGAAAGCCGAGCGCGAGATCATCTGCGCGATTCCGGCAAAGGCGCCGTAAGGACGAATGCTGCTGGCCAGTTCCGTTACTCCCAGCCAGACTCTTCCGCCGCTCTGTTTCACCGCTTTGGCGAGCGCGCAATCATCGATAATCTCGCTGCGAACCGCTTCAATTCCTCCCGCGCGTTCCAGCGCCTGTGGCCGGATAAGAATGCATCCTCCGGCAGCCCCTGCAGTTTTACGCCGTGGATTTGCGATCCACGATGCTGGATAGAGTTTGAAGAAAAAGAAGACAAACGCGGGGATCAGTAGCCGTTCGGCAAAAGTTATGCAATGCAGCTTCACCATGTAAGAAGCCAGATCGTAACCGCCGGATTCGGCAATCGCAGCCAGTGTGGAGATGCTTTCAGGAGCATGCTCGATATCAGCATCGGTCAGCAGAAAAAATCGCGCACCGAGTTCCCTGGCGCGCCGGATTCCCTGTTGCGCAGCCCACAGCTTGCCGGACCACCCGCTAGGCGGAGGTGCGCCCTGAATGATAGTCAATGCAGAAGTTTTTCCTGACCGCTCCGCTGCTTGCCGCGCGGCCTGTGCCGTGCCATCCTTGCTGCCATCATCAACCAGGAAGATGTGCACCGGCCCGCGATACGTCTGCCGGAGAAGGGAACTGATGCACCGGCCCACTACCTCGGCTTCATCTCTGGCTGGAATGATCACCGCAATCTTTGCCGCAAGATCAGAGTTGCGCGGCAGAGCCATAAACCTGCGCACCCGCCAGAAACCGCCGTGTGCGAGCAGCAGCCACAGCCAGATCAGCAATGTGATAATGCCGGCAATAATGGCTAGCATAGAGTGGCGTTATTTAACCGCAAAAGGCGCGAAGGACGCAAAGGTAACCAAAGATCGCAGTTCATACCTTTCTTGCTACCTCTGCGTCCTCTGCATTGCTATCTTTCAGATTCTTCGCGACCTGAAAAGAATTTGCCGCTTCTCCGTGACCTCCCTTTTCCTCAGGTATTTGCGGATGAGACTTTGTCTTCGGCGGGAAGGTAAATATCGGATCACCTCCACAAAATTCTTATCGTTTTTCTCTGTGTCTCAGTGTTCTCCGTGTCTCCGTGGTTAAGGTTTTGATTCTTATTGCCTCTGCTTACTCTGTTCCTCTGTGTTGCAAAGGTTTTGCCGTTTGGTGGTGGCTCGCCACGCTGTGGTAAATGATGTCTCCGTCCTAACCCAGGATTACGGGTGGATGAATGTTTCAGGGCTGAATGCTGATCGCTGCGTGCTTGTTACAATAAATACATACGCAATGATCAGCATTTTTGACCTTTTTAAGATCGGCATCGGCCCATCCAGCTCTCACACCGTCGGACCCATGCGGGCTGCCCGCACATTTTTGCAGGAACTCGAGACCGGCAATCTTCTAGGCCAGGTGTTCTCACTCAAGGTTGAGTTATACGGTTCGCTGGCATTGACTGGGCGTGGCCACGGAACCGACCGTGCCATCCTGCTGGGTCTGCTCGGACACAAGCCCGACCAAGTTGATCCATCCCAGGTCGAGAACGAAATTACCGGCATCCATTTGAACAAAAAGATCGCCCTTCTGGGGAAGCACTTTATCGGGTTCGATCCTGCTCAAGATCTCTTGTTTCACGGTACCCAGGTTTTGCCCATGCATTCCAATGGTATGCGCTTCACCGTTTTTGATTCCAATCAACGCCAACTCAAGCGGGAGGTTTATTACTCGATTGGCGGCGGCTTCATCGTGAAAGAAGGCGCGGAAACACAACAGACCGCTGCTGTGAAAGTGCCGTTCCCGTTTAAAGACGGGGAAGACCTGCTGCGTATGGGCAACGAGCAGGGCAAATCGATCGCGGAGATGGTACTGGCCAACGAGAAATGCTGGCGCTCAGAAGAAGAGATTCGGTCGCAGATCGGCAGAATCTGGCAGGTGATGCAATCCTGCGTGCAGCGCGGACTGGCGGGTGAAGGCGAACTTCCCGGCGGCCTCAACGTGCAGCGCCGCGCCGCGCGTCTGCACAAAATGCTGCTCAAGCAACCCTCAGACGATCCGCTGGACATCATGGACTGGGTCAACGTCTTCGCCATCGCTGTGAATGAAGAGAACGCTTCAGGCGGCCAGGTCGTGACCGCCCCTACCAACGGAGCGGCAGGCATTATTCCCGCTGTGCTGCATTACTACCAGGAATTCTGTAAGGGTGCCACGCACGATGGTCTTGTGCGCTTCTTCCTCACGTCCGGAGCCATCGGCATTCTTTACAAGGAGAACGCTTCCATCTCCGGCGCGGAGGTCGGATGCCAGGGTGAAGTCGGCGTTGCCTGCTCCATGGCTGCCGCCGGATTGGTTGCTGCTCTGGGTGGAACCAATGAGCAGATCGAAAACGCCGCCGAGATCGGCATGGAGCATCATCTCGGTATGACCTGCGATCCTGTGGGTGGACTGGTGCAGATTCCCTGCATCGAGCGCAACGCGCTGGGAGCGGTCAAGGCCATCAACTCCGCCCGCATGGCCATGCGCGGCGACGGCTCACACCATGTCTCGCTGGATGAGGTGATCAAGACGATGTACCAGACCGGCCTCGACATGCAGACCCGGTATAAAGAGACATCACAGGGCGGATTAGCGATTCACGTGGTGAAGTGCTAGAAGATTCTTGCCGCGATATTGCTGAATAGAATCAATTCATATTGATCTTGTCATGACGGCCTGATCTCAGGACTTGTACCCATGAATTCCTCTGCACTGGAATTCATGAAATTGATCTGCGTGAATCAGTTTCATCAGCGTTATCAGCGGTAAGGCTTTGGGTTTCCTTCAAATTTCTCTACGCCCTCTGCGTCCTCTGCGTCCTCTGCGGTTAAAAGGTTTTTGGTTGTGGCTCCGCCACGCTGTGGTGAACCCTACGGAAGTCTTTCCAGTTCAGTAGCCGCCGAGTCAATTACCGCCGCATAATCCTGCAATGCCTTTGCCACGCGCGTGATCTCGTTCTCCGCCTCCTGATATCGCTTCTCTTCGATGCCCTCACGAATACCGGGCAGCGTCTTGGCGTCATACCCTGTATAAAATCCAGGAGCATAGATCAGGTGCTTGTACCAGGGACGTCGCGGCAAGCCATCCTGATTCGTAAGCCGCCGCTCGGCTTGCATCAACTGCGCGTTCAGATTCTGCAGTGCCTGGGCTGAAGACGGATTACCACGCCCAAACTTCTGCACCGCCCTGGCATAGCGGTCGGCGCTGGCCTTCAGCGCGGCTTCGGCGTTATCCAGCGGAGCAAAGTTGATGAATGGCGGGACGGCTTCTTTCGCAGGTGGCACAATGGGGCGGCGCGGGTCGGAGATGGCATTGAACATGCCATCATCCAGCGCCTGGTTGCGATCACGTATCTCCTCCTGCCGGTCCTTCAGCATTGTCTTGAGTTCATCAGAGTATTTGTGGATGGTATCGGCAAAATCGGTGAAGTCGTAGGGCAGCACGTCGGAGTCGGCAAAGCGCATCACCATCACGCCGATCGTTTGCGCAAGGGCTCTTCCATAGACAAAGTCGGTATCCGAGAAGTGTGTGTACCAATAAAAGTCGTCATAAATGGAATGATAGATTCCGCCCTGGTCTTCGCCGCCATAGCCTACATTCAATGAGGCGATGCCGATGTGGTCAATAAACGCCGTGTAATCACTGCCCGAGCCCAGCGCGCCAATACGCAGATCAGCACGGCTGTGCGCCTCTTTCCTGTCTTCCGGTTTTCCACGCAGCAGAACCTCTGCCTGCCGCCGCTTCCATACCGGGATGTTCTTTTCCGGGTCGGTAGTGTCCCGCGCTACTCCGTTCACAAATTTTTCCAGGGAATGCGAGCCTTCCACTTCCAGAAAACCGCGCCCGTTTCCATCAGTATTGATATAGATCGCTCCGTGCTGCCGCAGTTCTTCCGCGTGATACTCAGCCCATTCCGTGGAGCCGAGCAGCATGGGTTCTTCGCCGTCCCACGCGCAATAGATGATGGTGCGTTTCGGCTTCCATCCTTGTTTCAGCAGTTGCGCCAGGCCGCGCGCCTCTTCGAGCAATGCAATCTGTCCTGAGATGGGATCTTCGGCCCCATTGACCCAGCCATCATGATGATTGCCGCGCACCACCCACTGGTCAGGCGATTCGCTCCCCTGGATTTTCACGATCACGTCATAAACCGGCTTGATGTCCCAGTTGAATTGCAGCTTGAGGTGTACCTTGGCCGGTCCCGGTCCTACATGGTAGGGAATATCGAGCGCCCCGCGAAACTCCGGTGGCCCGATGCGCCCCTTCAGCGCGGCCAGCAGCGGCCTGGCATCACCGTAGGAGATAGGCAGGACGGGAATTTTGGTGATCGTGGCTGCCTCCTTCACCGTTAGCCGCTTCACATTTCCTTTTGCGCCCACGCCGGGAGTGAGCGGATCACCGGGATAAGTCGGCATGTCGAGCACGCTGCCGCGCTGCACGCCATTCTCGTTGCGCATTGGACCTTCGGGAAAGACATCGTCTTCGAAATAGCCATCGTCCTTTGGATCGGAATAGATGATGCAGCCGATCGCGCCATGCTCGGCTGCAACTTTGGGCTTGATGCCGCGCCAGGAATTGCCATAGCGCGCGATGACGATTGCGCCTTTCACCGAAACTCCCAGGCGTTCGAGTGCCTCGTAATCTTTAGGCAGGCCGTAATTCACATAGACCAGCGGTGCAGTCACATCGCCATCAATGGAATAGGCATTATAGGTGGGCAGTTGCTCGCTCTGCTGATTCGAGGTTGGGTCCTGTGGAACCGCCGGCTCCTGCAACTTGGCCGTGTAGCGCGCCGGCTCAAGGAGTTCAAGCACCCGCTCCTTGGGAGTGGGGAAGAGCACGTCAAATGTCTCGATTTCGGCATTCAGGCCCCACGATTTGAACTGCGCAAGGATCCACTCGGCATTCTGTTTGTCATAAGGCGAGCCGACGTGATGAGGATGCGCGCTGAGCCTCTGCATCGTGTCGCGCAGGATTTTAGTGTCGGGAATAGCGCGAAACTTGTTCTCCCAGTCGCGCTCCGGGCCGGAGGTCGCCGTCGTGAATCCATAGAGCGGCTCGGCAGGATCATGGGCCGCACCCAGCGGTAACAGCATCGTGACACACAACAGCAACACGAAGAACACACGTTTCATCGGGAAGGCTCCTTAAATCTGGGACGCCACATTGTAAATGACTCTTGGTAAAAGCTGAATGTGTGCTCATTCAAAATCAATCTGCGTTAATCAGTGTCATCCGTGTCAGCGGTAAGGTTTTGGTTTTTGCCTTCAAATTCCTCTGCGCCCTCTGCATTGCTATCTCCAAAATTCTTGTTTTCCTGCGAAGAATTTCATGCTGCTTTTACCCCCTTCCAATCCAGCTTTGACGATCGAAAAAGTGTTAAGGAACTGAAACAGTGCCAGATCAGATACACATAAACTTACTTTTGCTTCCTCTGCGTCCTCTGCGGTAAAAGGTTTTTGGTTGTGGTCAGCCACGCTGCGGTAAAAGAGGCTTTGGGGGTTGTGTCTCGCTATGCTGTGTTCGAGAGGTTTATCATTGACTTCATCATGAAAGCCATTCAAGTCCAGAAGACCGGCGGGCCTGAGGTTCTGGCGCTCGTTGATATTCCCGTTCCCAAACTCGAGCCAAATGAAGCGCTGGTGAAGATTGCCGCCGCAGGCGTGAACTTTATCGATGTCTATTTCCGCGAGGGGCGCTACCCTGCGCCGCTGTCCTTTATTAACGGCCAGGAGGCCGCGGGAACTGTCACCGAAGTTGGCAGCGAAGTAAAAACGGTGAAGCCCGGAGATCGCGTAGCTTACAGCAATGTGCTGGGCAGTTATGCTGAATATGCTGCTGTGCCTGCAGAAAAGCTGGTGCGCATCCCTGATGGCATCAGCGAGCAGCAGGCAGCCGCCGCCATGCTGCAGGGCATGACTGCGCATTATCTGGTCTACAGCACTTACCCACTGAAAAAAGGTGAGACTGTGCTTGTTCACGCCGCAGCCGGAGGTGTGGGACTTCTGCTGGTGCAGATGGCAAAGAATATCGGTGCCCGGGTGATCGGCACGGCTGGCTCGGAAGAAAAGGCCCGGCTGGCGCGCGAGGCAGGCGCGGATGAGGTCATCATTTACACCAGTCAGGATTTTGAAGCTGAAACAAAACGCTTCACCGGCGGCAAGGGCGTCGATGTCGTCTACGACGGGGTCGGCAAGAGCACGTTTGACAAGGACCTGAACGTCCTGCGGCCGCGTGGATATCTGGTGCTGTTTGGCGGAGCCAGCGGTGCGGTGCCGCCGTTTGGTCCCATCATACTTTCTCAAAAAGGGTCATTGTTCCTCACCCGCCCCACTCTTCTCCACTACACTGCCAGTCGCGAAGAGCTGGAATGGCGTGCAACGGACGTCATGAACATGATTGCGCAAACCAAGCTGAAGCTGCGCATCGCACATATCTACAAGCTCGAACAGGCCCAGCAGGCCCACCGCGACCTGGAAGGACGTAAGACTACTGGGAAGTTACTGCTAGTGCTCTGACCGTGTGATTTGGGGTATAGCCAGCGAAGCTGGCGGGATTCTTCTAGCCCACAGCGCAAGCTGTGGTTATAGAAATAGATAAGGAGCAGAGCTGGCGAAGCCGGCGCCATAGCTGTAATACACCTCATTCCATCGGAATGCCTCGATTCCTATTTCCATGCGGTCAGAGCACTAGAGCGGTTCTGAATTGATATAGCCCATCGAAATCTCTGATCTCTACGCCCTTTTTGGCCCCTGCTTTGGGCCTTGGAAGAACTGCTCTAAATTTGACCCTGAATTTTGGTCTCCTGCCCCTTGACTTCCAGTTTCTATAGTAATACTGTTACAGCGGTCACCTAGGTGACGCGTTGTATCTGCTCTTTGAAAACTGAATATTGATTAAACCGCCTGCCAACCGGCAGTCGTGTGCCTTGGGTGGAGTGGGCTTGGCACACCGTCATGCGGCTCACAGGCATTTTGTGGCCGCTGACGGTGTTGGCCTGATTTCACCTGCAATCCTGATCTTTGTGCAGGGTTGTGGAAGTGTCTCCCAAATCCGGTCGTCAGAAAGACTGTTCCGCTTCTGTACCGGAACAGGAAACGGCAACCGGAACGCCGGATCTAATTGCAGCCAAAAGAGTTAACACCGTTTGTTCCGTGTTCCGCTTCAGTTTGCCTGATCGATTTCTGACGGTCATAAACGGTAACGCCATTCCGTAGCAGATTTCGCACAAACGCAATGACTGCTAAAGACGGCCATTACAGCAATGGTGCTCATTGGGACAAAAGAAAAAAGGCTTCATTTCGGCGGACCCATCGATACTTCATCTGCCGGACATTCGCGCACGCTTTTGCTGCATGCCTGATATTGCAGGTCTTTTGTCAGGCAAGCCTCTACGCTGATCAAGTCGGCTGCGTGGCAGGAGATGCGAAATGCTTCTACGGGAGCGCCATTGGCATCTGCAAATTTCTGTTCGATGTCTTTCAGCGGGAACTTCTGCGTGTGATCCAGGTTCTTGAAGTCATCGGGAACTTTGACCGCGTTGAAGGCGGTTTCAACGTTCTTGAAGTAATCGGCGGCAGAAAGGCCGCTGCATGTCCCGTGTTTTTCCCATTCATGCTGGATCAGGCTGCGGCTGGGCATGTATTGCAGCATGTGACGGGCAACGGAACTGGAAACCGGGCTGGCAGGTTTGCAGTTCATGGGCGGCTGGCCGGTGTTGGCCTGCGGCCACATACCATGCAGGACGAAAGTTGCATGGTTCCCGGTTTTGCATTCGTTCGATTTGTCCTGTGGATGGCTGGCGCAGTAAGTAGGCGCCCAGGAAAGTGCCAGCAGGTAATAATCAAACTTTGATTTACCTTTGCTGCCACCTGATTTCTTTTTTGCGTCTGTGGTGGGGACAAGAAACAGCAGGAAGACCAATACGGCAAATATCGGACGTCGCATGCAACGCTCTCCTCTCGCGAGAGAACCACTATAGCAGATTGGTGACCGGGCGATCAGGTGATCTGTTCTGTTTCTGTGATGAATGCGAATAGTGCCGCAGCGCTGCAAACCAAAGGAAGAACTTATGGAGCGCAGCCACCCTCGGCTAATGCCACTTACTTTAGGGACACCATGCTGTATCCCAATGAGAGATGTCATTCCGAACGCCCGTTAAGCTCACGCGCGTTTTCTTCAGCGCGTGAGTAGGGCGGAGGAATCTGCCCCGCTGCTGCCCGCCCATGCGAAAATTCTTTTAAATTCATGCTCGAATGTGCAAAGTAAGTGACATTAGCCACCCTCGGCTGCGGCGCAAAGATAAGCAGAGGTTTTAGAGCAGGTGTGTGAAGGTATGAACTACCCCCCGGAAACCAACCTTTTTCCACCTGCTCTAAACTTTTTATCTGTAACCAAGCTCTACCAGGATTTTCCGCAGCTTATCGAGACAGCGCCCGCGGATGAAACCGATCGATCCGGTTGCAAGCCCCAGGTGCTGTGCCACCTCCGTGTAGGGAAGCGGCGGTTGTTCCAGGAAAAGCAACCGCAGCAGTTCAGCACAACGCGGTGGAAGCTGCCGGATGGCCTCGCGCAACGCCTGCTCCTGCTGGAGTGCCTCCAGCACTTCAGGCGCGACCGCAATCTCTTCAATGGTTTCAGGCTCCATCGCGTCGAGTTCCAGCGCATTGGAGCGTTTTCTCTTCCAGTGAAGCGATTGGTGGATCGTTACAGTAATCAGCCAGGAACGCAGTGACTGAACGTTTCTTACTTTAGAGAGACTATTGAATAGCTCAATGCAGACCGTTTGGAAAATATCAGCAGCGTCTTCCGGTGTGGCCCCGTATTTAAACGGTATTGAATAGATCAACCGTTTGTACCGGTCGATCAGTTTTTCCCAGGCCTGCTGGTTTCCCTGCAGGCATTCTTGTACCAGCCACTCATCCTCCACCACAGCCGGATTAAGTGGAACTAGAGTGACTAGATTTGACTTTGCATTGGTGTTTGCTTCTATTCCTGTAGCTTTTGCAGATGCGCTGCATCCCTGGCAGCCGCCTGAGCATTCAGCATCAGCTTCGGGAACGAATCTCTCTATATTTTCAAATACACCGATGGGTGGGTTCTCAAGCACCCCGGTGGACATACTCAAAACTTGTGCGGATTTCATGATCTCTTTTCCTTGTGTTCACTTCAAATCGTGGCTCTTGTCTGGCTGACCTTCTCAGCAGCCGGGGGACGAGACCGTCAACGATGGATGAATCTGCGTGGGCAAGACGCACATCCTCGTTCACGGGAAGCAGAACAGGAAAAATCAGATTCTCAGAGGCACTGCGAACAGGGGCGGAGATTCGTCTTCCGCATAAGAATCGGTGGCCAGAAAACACCAGAGAGGTGTGGACACCGGTGGTGCGAGCAGCTTCCAGAGCGTCAAAACCGGAAGCAGTGTCAGCACCACCGTTACCACCAGCAGCATGCCGAGGGACAAAAGACAGTAGATGGTCTGGATTTCAATGTCGTCAGTAGCAACTGGAAATTTATCGAAACTGTTAAGTTGCAACAGCGGGCTAACTGCCACCATCAATAAAATCAGGCACAAGATGGTTTTACGCAGTCGCAGTACTTTGTTTTCTTGTACATGGCCAAAAATAGCCGAATAAAAACTTTGTAGGGACCTCATGATCTGCTCTCCTGTTAACTTTCCCCAAAGTGCTTTTTGCCGGAATGCTGGGGATACTCCAGCCCCTGTGGGACATGGAGGGAAACATGTGACAAGGCACAGCTTTCCTTCAAAGTTGGAGAGAAGAGATCAGATTCTGAGAGGAATGACCAAATGAGGAGATACCAGCCCGTTGGAAAACTCATCAGTTGCACACAATCGGATAGTGCGTGCCGGTATCAGACACTGTGTGTAGCTGAGGGTTTGAACAACCTGAAGAATACGGGCAAGAACCAGAAGGATGCCGATGCCGCAAAGGCCACAGATGATCTGGGTCTCGAGATCGTCACCCGCAGCCGGGAATTGATCGAAGCTGCTGAGCTGCATGAAGGGCGAGAGTACGGCCATCAGCAGCAGCAAAATCAGCACGATTTGATCAATCCGGCGGAGCATTTTTTCGTTTCCCTATCCATTTGGTAAGAAGTTCTGCAATGGAAGAGTAAATCGTGAGGAACTATATCACACCGAAACTGTGAGATAAAATTAAAAAATTCAAATAACCAGTATTTATAGCCTTTAACTTTCAATGGCTTATATCGATAGCAGTAGGTGCGAAGATTAAAAATTCTAATCATCGAAGCTTTTTGGACAGAGTCAAGAGGATTCCGAGAAAGTTCTACACATTTTTGTGAAATTGTGCTTGAGGAAATTGAAGGGAAATTCTGTATGAGCCCTGCGCGACATCACGGGATCTCGGATTGGCTCGAAGGAACAACAAGCGCCCAAGCCTGTTTCTCCCTCCCGAGATCCCAGCTTCGATTCTATCCATTCACATTTCGGGTGCCAGTTTATTTTTTCGAATTTCAGCCCAGGTCAGGAATCTTAATTTTCTTGACTTTTATCCTTTGGCCAGTCGGCGGCCGATTTCGCCGGCACTGAATCCACAATGCAGGTGACAGGCGAATCTTGAGATAGTTTTACAGGCGCAGGATGTCCCTTTATTTGGGTGCGACTTGGGCATACTTGAATAAATCATTCTTCCTATATTTTTTGCTGGCAGATTTCTACCTATACGTATGAGCCGCTTATTATCGGATTGCTCTCCTTAGTAATCAGCCGCTTGACGGGATTCTGTACCGGATGCTTTCACGCTGAGTCGGATCAGCCCTGAAACGAAAAATTCTCCGGTTGGAATCCCGTTCGTCTTTCGTTCAGGTAACTTCTTGATCGAAGCTTCAGCCCGGAACCTTGTCCGAGACGTAGAAGATCCGGCCAGCAGCGCTTGCTCAACTCTGGATTGCCCGAATACCCAGAGTTGTCCGGTTTGAACATCTCCCCTGATGGGCTCGGCACGCATAGCCTTGCCTTTGGCCAATGGATAGCGAGGCAAACAACCCAGGCAAGAAAAAGAACAATCATCGGCATTCCTTGGCGGTGCTCCGTTTGGAATTAGCCCTCAATCTATCAAAGAGCATCTGTTCAGCACAGTACGAAAAGAATTTGGGGGTGAATACAGATCAGGTTACGCCTCAATTCTGGATTGCTGAGTTGGTTAATAGTATTAGCGCCTGATTAGAAATCCATTAGGTGCACATGTAAATCCGAACTTATTCTCTCGCTCTATGTCGTGATAGTAGTCCTCGGGAAACTCCTGAAAATATTCGTCGATAGCTTCGAATGGTCCCGGGCCCCACATCGGATTAACTGGATGTCCATTGATATTGGAATCTTCGACAACCAGGTAATCACCTGAATTAAGGAGAGGCCGAAGCATCTTTAATTCAGACAATACATGATTCTTGCTATGATCACTGTCAAGTATTGCGAACGCTGGCCCTTGAAACTCCGTCCTCAACGAAGAGATTCGTGAGGCAACTCTGCTGTCGACTGATGACATAGTTAGTAATTCGATATCCGGATCGCTCTTGGTTTTATTATCGATACGCCCAGGATGTATATCGACTGAAAGAATACGAAAGGGATTGCCGATTTGGCGCATTACCGCTGCAAAAAAAAGAGCTGAACCGCCAAAGGCAGTCCCAAACTCAATAATCAAGCCCGGCTTAAGGGAACTCAGAATTTCCTGATAATTCCACATGTCGGAAGGAGACTTATAAGTCGTAACATTCATCCACTTAGTTCGTTCCCAAACCTTAGTGGTATAAAACCAGATATGATATTGTTCTGCAGCCGAAGCATCTGGGTTGTACAAAAGACTATTGAGACGACTTGCAATCATATGCCGCATTCTTTAGGTCTCCGTTAATCAATAATAATTATTTGGTTTTACCTATATATGGGCTTTAATTACCATGCCTTGTCCTGTAGGGGTTGTGAGAATTGTGAACTTCATTTCACGAGATAGAGTGTCAAATGCCAATTGTTGCCCGGAATGAGCAGGTCCATAGCCATAGTCATCGAGTAAGACGACTGCGCCTGCTACCAACCGTGGCCACAATTCTCGCAGAACCGCAATCTCCGGTTCAGCGCAGTTCATGTCAATGGAGAGATATGCGATCTGCTCAGATGTAATCTGACTCAATGTCCCCGGCACTTCACCTCTCACGATCACCACGCCCGAATATGGAGCAAAGGTTTTCACCGCATCCTCGTAGCAATCCTCGTAAAGTCCGACGTTTGCTTCAGATGGCTGTGCTCCCTTGGGAAAGCCCTGGAAAGTATCCAGCAGGAAAAACTTTTTGTTTAGCGAATTGAAATTCAGGTATTCAAGAATCGTCAACGCCATCCCGCCGCGATTGACGCCGCATTCAACGAAGTCGCCGGGCAATTGTGCAGCATATGCGGCGGCCCAGCACGCGGTATAGACACGCCAGCGTGGATTCGAGCCGTTCCATGACCCTGTGGCTTTTCCTTTGGCGTAAGCCGCGGCGAATTTCTTATCGTGCAGAAAATCTGCTGTATGCCTGGTGATCAGGCCGTCTTCCATGTATGTCCGGTGGTGCACAGTCGCCAGCAGTTCCGCCAATGATGGAAACAGCCTGCGAATGGTTTTGCCCAGGAACATAGGCGGATTCTAACCTAACCGACTCTAAATTCAATGATGTTATAACTCGATGGGTGCGCGACATAGAAGTCAGAAGTGGTTCGTTTCTTTTTTTGTAGCCTTTATCTTAGCGTTTATATACGCTAAGATAAGGAGGCCGACTACCATGCCTGACTCTTTGGCCCAGATGGAGCAGCAAAGATCAGAACTCTTTCGCCAGATCGCCCA
>QHVI01000065.1 GCA_003223515.1 Candidatus Angelobacter sp. Gp1-AA117 | reverse complement strand
AGGCAGGCTTGTTTCCGGACTGGGCCAGGAGAGTTTTCAGGTCTATGAAGATGGAGCGCTTCAGCAAATCAAGTATTTCAGCCAACAGGACATTCCGGTGACCGTAGGCCTGGTGATTGACAACAGTGGAAGCATGAGAGCCAAGCGTTCTGAGGTCATCGCCGCAGCCCTGGCCTTTGCCCGCTCCAGCAATCCCCAGGACCAGATGTTCGTGGTCAATTTCAACGAACACGTCCGCTTCGCGCTCCCCGATGACACGCTCTTCACCGGCCAGGTGTCACAGTTGGAAGCTGCCCTGTCCAGAATCATTACCAATGGACAGACGGCCCTGTACGATGCCATGGCGGCCGCGCTCCAGCATTTGAAGAAGGGCGACCGCGACAAGAAAGTGCTGATCGTAATCAGCGACGGAGGTGACAATGCCAGCAAGCATAATCTGGCCCAGATCATGTCCATGGCGCAGCAGAGCGATGCCATTATCTATACCATTGGACTTTTCGAGGAAGAAGATGCGGACCGCAACCCCCATGTGCTGACGCAGCTCGCCCGGGAGACCGGCGGCGATGTGTTCCTGCCTCAGTCCCTGAAAGAGGCAGTCCCGATTTGTGAACGAATCGCCCGTGATATTCGTGACCAGTACACCATCGCTTATGTCCCTGCTAACAAGAAGCAGGATGGAACTTACAGGACCATTCAGGTAAAGGCCAGTGCGCCGGGCCGCGGACATCTTTTGGTCAGGACCAGGAGTGGTTACCGCGCCCCTTCCGCCCCTCAGTCATCACCCACTGCAAGAATTAGTCTTCCATGAAGTTCGCCACGAAACGACGCTATCGCGTAGACCTTGCCCAGGAACGTCGAATGATGATGCCGCTCTATTTGTCAGGCCGGGGTGCAGGTATTCTCAATTGAGGTTCCATCCCGCAGAAACAGCAGCATTATGACTGCAGCAAAATCCATTCTGACCATCAGTCGCAATCAACCATTGCCAAGCACCAGTACCCTCGTTTTGCCTCACAGCGGCTATTTAGTTTGACACTACCTCTTAATAAGCGTAGCGTTCAAGTAGAGCGAGTATTCTTCCTTACTTTTCAGATTCCCTGAGCTAAGTCAGCCCATCTGAGCTAACGCACCTTAGCTCATCCCAAAGTCACAAATCAGGAAACAGTGCCTATAAAAGCATTCTTGAACGAGGTTGAACACCTCAAAGAGGTATGCCTGCGCCTTGACCAACTGGGCGAGCAACATCCTCCTGTGGCTGACCAGCTCCCCATCATTTGCGGAAATATTCGCAACAGCGCAACACTGCTCGAAGTGCTGGTGACGATTAAATTAGGAAACCCGCTGGACGGCGATTATTCAGATCCTTGATTCCGCGCGGCGCCTGGGATATTCCATTACTCTTGGGGAATCATGTTCAACCGCGGCTGTAGACACGTAACTTGCCGTTGTAATCGGTGAGATTTGCCGGCAATCCGAGCGGGCCACAGGCAAGCGCCTGCGGCCCTGCTCATCCGTCGCTAAAGTCTCAGAGGTCTGGTGGTGGCGGCCCATCATCATGGCCGGTTTTGAGGGCCTGGTCTGCAAGGCTGAGCCACCGCCTGATCCGGCCGGATTCAACTCGCTCTTCTTCTCTGGTCGCGTGGCTTTCAAGACTGTAATCTACGAACTCAATCATAGATGCTATGAAGTCCCTCGTTGACACCTTGGGCCGCTGCCTTTCCTGCCGAAACATTTGCTACTGCCTTGCTCCAGATAGTCTCACCCGCCTTCCCGTAAATCTGAGCAGAAAAGAACAGTTTTGTTTTTTTGATGACTTCGAAATGCCTGGTCCAGCCCCTGGTAAAAGTGTTCAATTTGGAACAGATTGTTTACCGGCTGGCGTTGACAATCTAATTAAGCACTTGGTTCCGGGTGCTGCAATCGTCCGTCGTTTGCAGGCCCGTGAATCACGGTGTCATGGCCGGAGAATTGCCGGACGGGGAGGACTTCATTCATGTGGCTCTTAGCGCTGGCCTTGCGTATTTCTGATTTGGCTGTCCGCTTTTTGCGTGGCGGCCCCGGCGAAAAGCAGCCTGCACTCTCGTTTACGGATATAGGGCTGCTGTTGATCAAAGAGCCCGGGCAGGGGGAAATGCATGAGAGAGCTTGACTCGTTCATTGCTGCCTCTGACATTCGCATCCGCAAGAGAAGTGATTTAGAGAATGCCCAGACGCCAGTGGAGAGAGAAGAGAGCAACAGGCAGCGTGCCGTGGCTTCTATGGCCCGCAGCCTGGCCGCCGCGCTGGAACCCGGCCTGCTGGCTCTTTTGTCTCCTCGATTTGAAGGTGCAAATACAGGCGTTCGCGGCCGGATCTATTTCTCCATCGAAAGCAAGAATTTTTATCTTATCTGCGATCCATTCCTGAAAGATGGTGACGTGCAGGCTGGCTGGTTTGGAGTTATTCTTGGTGACGTGAACCAGCAACTCGCGTTGTTGCAATTTAAAAGTGAATCCTTTCAGGACGATCTCCTGCAAGCTATCAGGCACGCGCGATGAGCGGCAGAAACTCCCCATTGCTGATATCTATGCTCGCGCTTGAGCTGCCACTGCGACAGCAAGGAAATGATTTATGAGTTGGATGGATTCCAGGCTCGAGGCCCTCAGGCTGGACGAGGAGGAGAAGAAACGCGTTCAGCAGGAAACACACCAACTGGAGCAACAGCCGCCATCCGCCTGGCTGAACCTGATTGCGGCAATAGAGGCGAACCTTGCGGAATGGAACTGCAAAAATGAAAGAACACAGTTGCAACTCAATCAATCTGCGGGGCAAATCAGCCTGCATCATGCAGGTCAGCTTGGATCGATTCTGGAACTGCACCTCGATCCGCGTGCCCTGGTCGTGAAGTATTCGGCTCCCACCCGGCAGTCCAATCATTGGATGCGGCATAGCGGAGAGCTGCAAATAAACTCCGAGGGCCTTTTTGCAGGTTCTCCGGGAAGTGAAGTTCCCAAGCCATTGACTGCCGCGGAGACCTCGCAGTTTCTGCTGAAGCCGGTGTTATTCGGCTGATGGAGAGTATGAATGATTAAGATTGGATTTACCGCCCGAGCCACGGTTGAGGGCAAAGAATTTGTTTGTGCGCGCTGCTCCGGACAAGTAATCAAAATGGCGGAAAAGCAATATGCCCGCCTCCATCCCTACGTAATGGAATGCAGGAAATGCGGTCTGGTGTCCGGAGGCTGGGGAACAAATGAAGAACGCGACCAGTTTCTTGAGGAGATGGCGGTTCTCATCGTGGGATCAAGAAACTGAGCCTCTCAAGAACAGCGTTGCACAGGGTACGGACATTCTGTGAGGAGTGAAGATGTCTCTTTATGTCTTACGTTTGCGTGACGGCAACTGCATCATAGCGGATGCTTCCAGCGAAGAAGAAGCCACAGCCAAAGCCATCCCCTTGGCAGCCAGTGAAGTGGCAAGCGTCCGTCCCCTGGCATCCTTTGTCGCCCAATTCTCCCTGACGGATGAAGGGGAGTTGGCCGCCACCATCCTGGACAGAAAGACGGTTGCCGACTTGCATGAACATGAATATCCGTTGCTGCATGCCGCCCACGTTCATTCATACCAGGATTTCGGGGTCTCCGAAACGGACAGCAACACCGACGCTGTTCTTTTTAATTCCGCTGCAAGCCGCCATGCAAAGCAGTGGGATACACGAGACAAGCAGACAGTCCGTTATGCAGTACAGCAGGAGCGGCTCAGATTTGCGCATTAGAGCATTTTAGGTTGAGGGGTAGGGAATTCACACCCCTCTTCTCATTCCGACCGGAGTCCGACCGGCGTAGGAGGGAGGACGGAGTGGAGAGCCTGTCCTGAGCGAAGCGAAGGAAAACCCGAAGATGTTTGCTCCACCATGCTGTTACAAGGTGTTCTCACGGAACTGTTGAAAGCGCGCGCATGATGCTTGCAAGGTAATGGTTCGGCAGCCTTCCACAAACCTGAGAATTTGACCCTGAATTTTCTTGTCCTGTCCCTTGACTTTCCAATTCTATAGTACTACTGTTACAGCGTCACCTAGGTGACATGCTGTACCCGCTCTTTGACAACTGAATAACCATAGGACTGCTTGCGAACCGGCAGCCGTGCGCCTTGGGTGAAGTGTGGTTGTCACACCGTCACTGCGTTTTCACGGAATTTTGTGCTCCGGTGGCGGTGTGAGACCTGCTCTACCTTTGTCTCCGTCGCGTCCTTTGCGGTTGCATTTCGATCAACCTTCTGCATGACATTCGCGGGGCCTTTCAGCGAAGCCGCACCCCCCTAATGTCACTTACTTTAGGGACACCAGGCTGTATCCCAATGAGAGATGTCATTCCGAACGCCGTTAAGCTCACGCGCGTTTTCTTCAGCGCGTGAGTAGGGCGGAGGAATCTGCCCCGCTGCTGCCCGCCCATGCGAAAATTCTCTTAAATTCATGCTCGAATGTGCAAAGTAAGTGGCATTATACCGGTTTGTGAAATAGTGTACCGCATACCTGGCTGTTAAATGTCTGATTCTAAAGAGGATTGCTTCGGCACACTATTTGCTAAACCGGTATAGCCGCACCCCCCGCGCCTCACCAGCTACCTGGTGAACTATCTTTAGTTCTGTGGCGGGAGTACTTTGATGACACCTCGGAAGCGGCTTGTTCCGCTTGTGTACCGGAACAGGAAACGCCAACCGGAACAGCGCAACCCCAAGCAGTATAACCACTTAGCTCAATTTGTTCCGTGTTCCGCTTCATCTTGCCTTTTGCGATGCTAACATCACACCCCGCACATCCTCTGCATTACTAACGATCGAATTCTTCTCTGCTTGCGACCAATTCTCCCGCGCAGCCAAGGGCGCGTGCGGTCGTAAGGAGCAACACACCGCCAAATTCAATACACATCAACTACCTTTGTTACTTTTGCGTCCTTTGCGTCCTCTGCATTGCTAACAATCAAATTCGTCTCAAGCCGCGAAGAATTCTGCTTGGGCAGCTAAATGCTAATCCCATTTCTGATTCCCGAGATTCGCGCAGTTCGCGTCATTCGCGGCTTACTTGCGTTCCTCTGCGCTCTCTGCGTTCTCTGCGGTTAAGGCCGTTTGGTTGTGGCTCGCCACGCTGCAGGAGATCACCGAATGAAGAATCTCGTTCTGTGCTTGGCGGTCGCTTTTTTCACCTTTATGGCCTTGTCGCAAAGGCGTAGAGTGAACCTCTAGACTGAGACAGCCGGAGAGTCGCTGCGCCTTGATTACTCCTCCCGCAACACTCGCATGGGATCGGTGCGGGCGGCGCGGGTGGCAGGAACCAGCGTTGCGATGGCTGCTACCAGCAGCACAATTCCGGCCACCGTGGTGAAGGTGAGCGGATCGAAAAGCGAGACGCCGTAGAGCATGCCTGAGAGCAAACGCACCGAGGCCAGGGCCAGAAGCAGTCCAGAGATGCAACCGATTCCGCACACGAAGACTCCCTGAAGCAGGAAGCGCAGCGCGATCTGCCGCCGCTGTGCTCCAAGCGCCAGCCGCAACCCGACTTCGCGCCGGCGCACAGTGGCGAAGCGGCTGTCGGCGAGTATCTTGCGATTCGGGTCCTGCTCGCCTTCCATGATTCTCAACTCCGTCTGGCGCTGGCCGGGAATGCCCGGCAGCGAGGAGACATCTGTCGCAGCTTCAACTCCGGGAATCGTGGCCAGGGTTTCGAGAATGTGTTTGGAGCGCTGCGCCAACGTTCTGCTCGAGTTCCTCGATATGGAACCGGAGTTCGCGGTCGAATTCGCTCTCCAGGGACTGTTTGCGCTGAACCCACTTAGGAAGATTCATTGGAAACTCCTATTCCGCTGTCGTCAAAATCAGGCTGATTGCGCCGCTGAGCCGTTGCCAGCTCTGCTGTTCTTGTGCCAGTTGTTTGCGGCCTTTGGCAGAGAGCTTGTAGAACTTTGCCTGGCGTCCGTTCTCCGACTCGCGCCATGCCGATTCGAGCCATCCACGTTTCTCCAGCCGGTGCAATGCGGGATAGAGTGAGCCCTGCTGCACCTGCAGCACATCTTTCGATATTTGCCGGATGCGCTGCGCGATGCCGTATCCGTGGATGGGACCGAGCGCCACGACCTTCAGGATCAAAAGATCCAGCGTACCCTGCAGCAGTTCTGATTTATCTTCGGGCAAAAATCACCTCAAGGCCTAGGTAGCCTACATATGAAGATATCCTACCTATACCACAGGCGACATGCAAGCTTTGGAGAAAATTAAAATTATGGTTTGCCGCCCTTTGCGGGAATTGGGACTGTGGACAGGCGATCACTTCTATTCATTCATAGACATTGGAATCGGCATGTGCGTGAGCAGCCGGAAATGACTTTACCTTCGATTGTCAGTTTTGTGACAGGACGCGGATAAAAACAGCGAAGCTTTTTTCCATGCTACTGCTGACATCTTAATTGCAAGTTGATGCGTCGAAACTATTCGGATCAGTTCTTGCTCAACAAGGACCGCTCTGCGCGGTAACCGCCGTGCGATGATCTGCCGTCCCATGCCGCTGGCAGTGTCATCGATGCATTACGCATCAGGGCCCTTCTTCCCCTACAAGCAACTGCCAGAGAGATAACACCATGTTTGTGCAAAGCAAATATGCGCACACGTTTGCGCTTCGTCAACGATGCACGTTTGCGCTGAAAAGACTGGCTGTATGGAACGCCGGCACGATCTTTGCCGAAACCGTGACCGCGCTGCGGCAGCCGCTCGCCTTCTGCCGGACGGCGCTCGTCGCAGTCTTCGCGCTTTTACTCTCCTCATCCACGGCCGGCGCCAGTGTTCTGGGGTGCTATGTTCCCCAGAGCCGGATCGATTCCATTCGTGCCGATGCCACGAATTGCAGCGGACCATGCCGGGGCGCTCTCAAGAATGCAATTATCAATTTGAGTGTTGATCCCAGCTTTTCAAGTTTCAATCCCAACCCAGGCGTAGTAGGCGAGAACGGAGGGGTCGCCATGGTATGGCTGGGAAAATATGCTTCCACGGGAGACCTTACCGCCTTAACAACTGCATTCAATTTTATTGATGGTGCATGGAACAATTTCCAATTCAAATCGACGGGTGAGAGCCAGTTCGATACAGCCTTCCCCGGCATGCTGTCTGCCGCAGCTCTGACGCTTGATATTGGTTATGATGGGCTGACTGCAAGCCAGCGTACCACGCTCCTGAACGACATTCACAGCGCCGGTGTGCAACTGTGGAACGCCATCAACAGCGCAAGTCCGCCGTACTGGAAAGCTACCATACTGCAGAATCACAACTGGTCCAGTTGGGGGTCCTTGGGCGTGGGGGCCTGCGCTCTGTCCCGGTATCCCGGCACTCCCTATGCAGCGGACGCGAACACCTGGATCAATGCAGTGAGTACGAACTTCAGCGGAGTGCACAGCAGAGTGCAATCCATTACCGACGGAACCTGGCATGAGGGCCAGTCCTACCAGGAATCTGTAGGGTCATTGCTCCTCATCTATACCGTACTCCAGAACATGGGTGTTGCAGACTATATTACCGATTCGCCCAGTTCGCCTTCCTACTTCAAAGCGTATGTGAATGCCCAACTCGGCAGTTACATGCCGGAGGTAGCGCGAGAAGGTCCGGACTACCATGGCGACTTCTTCGGGTTTAGCCAGGAGCATCCTGTGGTGGCGCGTTGGGCAGCGTGGCAGTATGGGGCGAGCGCGCCGCAATTTGCCGCGTCGGCGCAGTGGTTGGCCAATGCATGGCGCAACGGCGCAGGTCACTTCGGAAGGGGCACGAATCTTGTCAGCGGCTACAACACTTACGCGCCGGATGACGAAGTGCTGGTGTTCGAACTGTTCAACTGGGACACGGGCATCTTGCCATCGAGCGCGGTGCCGCCGGCGACAACCAGCGATCTTTATCTGGGAGACGCACAGATGTTTACTATGCGGGGCGCTCCCGACAACTCAACCAACAACACCATGCTGCTCACTCTCAAGTCCGGGAACCTGGGCGGTGACGCTGAGTGGCATCACATCTGTGACAATAATGGACAAAATAAGGGCACGATTGAGCTGAACTACGGCCATAACCACTCCGACGACAACGGTCTCTACCTTACATTTGGCAAAGACCAGTTGGTACCGGAGGGCGCAGGCTATTTCATCGGCCACGCTGATTCTCCGGGAGAGCCGGCGAATCTCACGGTCTACCACAACAGCCTGCTCGTGGATGGACATGGGCAGTTTGGCGGCGGGCACTGGACCTTCAACTCAGCCGACTCCCTCAGCGCAGGCGTGCATGGCGAGGATGATACAACCACCTGGTACTGCAATCGCTATGGCCACGTGCAGTATCATGCCGGCACCACCTCATTCGCCTATGCCATGGGCGATGGAAAAAGCCTCTATTACAAAACTTTCTCTTCGTTGTTCGCAAGCCCGGCGGATTACTCATCTCCGCTGCAGCGTTTTGACCGGCATGTTTTTATGTCGCGCGCTCATGGGGGCCGCTACGGCATCGTCCGCGACGTGATTGAATCCACATCCAGCCATTCCTATGAGGTGGACTGGCACTTCGAGGCCTCCCAGGTTTTGGATACTGGCTGGCTGCACGGAACTTCCCAGACTGGCGGCGAGGTGGGAATCTTTGTCGCGGCGCCTTCTGGGGCGAACATTGTCGCCACCCAGTCGCAATCTCCAGTTAATACAAATGACTTTGACGGGTTGTCCTCCTACCAACTCGCTCAAGTGCAGAGCAGCGGCGCGAATGTGACGTTTCTGCATCTGATCGCTCCCATTGGCGCTGTCGGCGGAATCTGGGCTAACCGTCCTTCGGTTTCAGTGCCGGCTGGCGACCTGGTTTCAGGCGGATCTCTGCTGGTAACCGGAGCATTCAATGGCGCGGCTGCTGAAACCGAACAGTGGATCTTCAATCGCCTGCCAACTGATACGCGCAGCAGCGGAACCACGCCGCACTCGCTCACGCTCTCAGGAATTGCCGGAGTGATTGCGACCAATAGCAGCGGCGCAATACTTAGAGCGGGACTCTTTGAAGGCACTGACGTTCAGTATGACGCCTCGGATGAGCTGAACTTCAATACAGCCGTGGATTCGGCGGAAGCGCGGTGGAACGGCACTGCCGTGACCGTTGAGTGGAGCGCCACCACTCCTCCCACATCAGCCCAGGTAAAGGCCAATGGTGCGACTTCAGCAACATTCAATGGAGCCGCTGGCACATGCATCGGGACTACCTGCTCATGGTCAAACAGCAGCCTGGTGATATCCAACGTTCAATCGACAACTCCAAGCGCTACTACGGCCACGATTACCTGGACAACCAATACTGCCGCTGACAGCACGGTGAACTATGGCACTACCAGCGCTTACGGGAGTTCACAACATGATGCAACGGCGGTAACCTCACACTCGGTCAGCCTGTCTGGCTTGACCGCCAGCACAACCTATCACTACCAGGTACAGTCGACCAATGCCAGTGGCACTGCAAGCGCGGCGGATTTCACATTTACCACGCCACCACCAAGCGGCACCGGCACGCCTCAGTACACGCTGATCACTCCTCTGTCACTGTCACCGGGATCACCAGGAACCAACCAGCCCGTGACGGCCACGTTTACGGTGCAGAACACCGGTACGGCGTCCGGTACCGTGCCGTACTTCTTGGTACCAGCGCGTGATCCCTCGAATGCCAACGTAGACTTTTTGAATTCCGGCCAGCAAACGATCGCACCCGGAGCAACATTTACTTACACGGCTACGCGGTCATTCGCGACTGCGGGCAACTACAGCGCATGGCCTGCTTATTTTGACGGCACCAACTTTATCGAGTTGGCGCCTGCTCATTCAAACTTCACCGTGCAGGCGGCTCTTTTTGCAGACAGCTTCAATCGCACAACCGGGCTCGGCGCCAACTGGGCCGTCAGTCCTGGTAGTTTCACCACAGACGGAAGCTTTGCCGTGGCCGGCACCATGACGGGTACCGGTACAGGCAACTGGGCAGCAGTCGTGCCCGCCCTGGGAACAAATAACTACTCGGTAGCGGCTGACTTGATCGTGCCGGCGGGTTCGCAGTTTTCGGGGCTGGTGGCGCGCAGCAGCGCTGCCAGTTTCGACCAGGACCTGTATGCGGCCCAAATCTCTACCGATGGCAGCGTCCATCTCTATCGACGTATTGACTGGGGATGGACACAACTGGCTTCAGCGCCCGCCGGCATTGTCGCCAACACCAGCTTCAACTTGAGGCTCCTGGTGTCCGGCGCTGACCCCGTCCATCTGGAAGCGTGGGTCAACGGAGTACGGAAGATCGTCTTTGACGACAATTCCGCCAGCCAGATCAGGACCGGCATACCCGGCCTGCAAAACTATGACACCAACGTGAAGTATGACAACTTCACCGTGACCGCCGCTCCGCTGTTTGTGGATGACTTCAACCGCACAACCGGACTGGGAACCGCGTGGACCGTCCAGCACGGGAGCTTCTCCACAGATGGAAACCTCGCAGTCTCCGGTACCATGACCTCCAGCGGCACAGGCAACTGGGCTGCACTCGTGCCGGCCGTGGGAACCAACAACTACTCGGTGTCCGCTGACATAATCGTGCCCTCAGGCTCACTCGATTCGGGACTGGTGGCACGCAGCAGTGACCCGGCAAATTTTGACCGTAATTTGTATACGGCCCAAATCGCAACCGATGGCAACATCTATCTCTACCGACGCAACGATTGGGGCTGGACACAACTGGCCGCCATAGCCGCCGGAATTGTCCCTAATACCAGCTACAACCTGAAGCTGCTGGTATCGGGCGCCAGTCCGGTGCATCTCGAAGTGTGGCTGAACGGGGTGCAGAAGATCGTCTTCGACGATAGCTCTGCAAGCCAGATTACAACCGGTGTGCCGGGCATGGAAAACTATGACACCAATGTGAAGTATGACAACTTCACCATTACTTCACCATAGTCCTATAGTCCTGAGGAACTGCGGGCTTCCGGCCCGCAGTTCCCCTTTTTATGGAATCAATTTACGGGGTAGATTCAGCCTTGGTTTCTGATTCGAGTGCGGTGAAGAATTTTCCGGCCAGCATGTTGGCCGTGGATTGGATCATGCGCTGGCCGACGCTGGCGATCACGCCACCTACGTTGACCTCGCCTGTGTACTTGATCTCCGTTCCGCCCTCGAATTCTTCCAGGCTGAGATCGCCGGAACCCTTCACGAAGCCCGGCTGGCCTTTGCCTTCAACCGTGAGTTTGTAATGTGAGGGCGCTACCAGATCGGAAATAATTACTGTAGCGGTGAATTTACTTTTGATTGCGCCTACTCCTGCTGAAAGTTTGGCGTTGTAGTGATTCTCAGAAGTCTTCTCCAGCGACTCACAGCCAGGAATGCATTTCTGTAAGACAGCAGGATCATTCAGCGCTTCAAAGACGCGCGCTCTCGATGCAGAAATCTTGTGACTTCCTTCAATTTTCATCTGGTCTCAAGAAAAGCTTTTCACACAGAGGAACCGGGTAAGCAGAGGAAATCAAAAATCCTCTGTTCCCTCCTTTCCTCTGTATTACTAACATTCGAATTCTTCCCTGCTTGCGACGAATTCTCCCGCGCAGCCAAGGGCGGGTAATGCCACTTACTTTAGGGAAGACCATGCTGTATCCCAGTGAGAAATGTCATTCCGAACGCCCGTTAAGCTCACGCGCGTTTTCTTCAGCGCGTGAGTAGGGCGGAGGAATCTGCCCCGCTGCCGCCCGCCCATGCGAAAATTCTCTTAATTCATGCTCGAATGTGCAAAGTAAGTGACATTGGCCAAGGGCGGGTGCGGTCCATAGGGAGCAACACACCGCCAAATTCAATACACATCAACTACTTTTGTTACCTTTGCGTCCTCTGCGTCCTCTGCGGTAAAAGGTTTTGGTTGTGGCTTCGCTACGCTGTGGTTAATCAAAATCATTTCGCCCTTGAGACTGCGGTTCCCAACGCGCGGCGCGTGTAGACCTCTGCCAGGTGGCGGCGGTATTCGCCAGAAGCAAACAGGTCTGTGTTCGCATCTACTCCGTCGCTCGCATGGGCTGCGGCTACGCTGAGCGTCTTCGCATCCAGCGCATTGCCTTGTAACGCCTTCTCTACTCCGCTCGCGCGGTAGGCCTTGGGCGCTACTCCGGTAATGCCGACTCCTGCTGACTGGCACTTGCCGCCATTCACCGAGAGGTTCACGGCAACACCAACAACGGCAAATCCCGAAGCGGGATGGCGGACTTTTACATAGCTCTGACCCACGGTTCCCTGCGGAGTGTTGAAGCGGACTTCGCGCAGAATCTCGCCTTGCTCCAGCGCGGTGGTCAGCAGATCGACAAAGAATTTATCGGCCTTTATGGCGCGCTCGCCTTTGGGCCCGGCAACGACAATCTCCGCATCCAAGGCGAGCACCGCGGCTGGCCAGTCAGCCGCCGGATCGGAGTGGGCGAGGCTGCCGCCGATGGTTCCTTTGTTGCGCACTTGGACATCACCCAGATGAGTGGCAGTCTCGGGAAGCAGCGGACAGATGCGGCGCAAAAGATCGGAAGACTCGATCTGGTAATGCGTGGTCATGGATCCGATGCGCACCTGGCCTTTCTCTTCGCGAATATAAGAAAGGTCTTTGATGCGGCTGATGTCGATCAGCACTTGCGGCTGCGCCAGCCGGAGTTTCATTGCCGGAATCAGGCTGTGGCCTCCGGCCAGGAGCTTGGCATCATCTTTATGCTTGCCCAGCAACGAGAGCGCTTCGTCGAGGCTCTTGGCGGCAACGTATTCGAATTGAGTAGGAATCATGGTGTTCTCCGGTCATTTCACCAGGGCTAAAGCCCTTTCTCTTTCATCCTGTAACGCGGGCCTGAAGGCCCGCTCTTCCACCAATTGCGCTAAAGCGCATTTACGCGGCTCCGGTCTTGTTCTTGCCGATAATGCGCCAGACAGTTTCCGGCTTGATGGGCATGTCGAGATGGCGCACTCCGAGGGGCGAGAGCGCGTCAACCACGGCGGCCACGATGGCAGGCGTTGCGCCGATAGTACCGGCCTCACCAACGCCTTTCACGCCCATGGGATTCACGTCCGTGGGCGTCTCCGTGCGGTCGAGTTCCATCCATGGAATGTTGCTGGCGCGCGGCACGGCATAATCCATGAGCGTCCCGCTGACGAGCTGTCCCTGGTCGTCATAAACTACTTCTTCAAACAGCGCCTGCCCCAGCGCCTGCACGATGCCGCCCTGCACCTGTCCATCTACCAGCATTGGATTGATGACTTTGCCGCAGTCGTCGACGGCGACGTAGCGCTGGAAGTGAATCTCGCCGGTCTCGCGGTCAATCTCCACCACGGCGATGTGTGTGCCAAAAGGAAAGGTGAAATTCTTCGGCTCGAAGAAGTACGTTGCTGAGAGTCCCGGTTCCATGTCTTGCGGCAGGCTCTTGGCCAGGTGTGCTGCCAAGGCTACATCTTGAAGCGAGACGTGTTTTCCATGCGGCTCCGGATCAGGCAACGATGCGCCCGGCGCCATACCCGCAGCCGGAAGGACAGGCTCAGGCACGGAGGCGGCTTTCACTTTGGGAGCTTCGACCGAGAACTTGCCGTCTTTGAAAGTGACCTTTCCTTCACCGGCCTCAAGCAAATGATGAGCAATCTTGTTGGCTTTTTCTTTCAGTTTTTCAATGGCGTACCAGACTGCGGTGCCGCCTACGGCGGTAGCGCGGCTGCCGAAGGTGCCGATACCGTACTGCACAATGGAGGTATCACCGTGGATGACGGTCACATCATTAATATGCACGCCCAACTGGTCGGCAGCCAGCTGCGCGAATGAGGTTTCCTGTCCCTGGCCATGAGGAGAAGCACCGGTCAGGACCGTGACTTTCCCGGTCGGCTCGATCCTTACGGTGGCGCTCTCCCAGCCTCCGGCAGGCATGGCCTGCGATGGCCCGAGCGCGCAGATTTCTACATAGGTGGACACACCGATGCCGATCAGTCGGCCTTCCTTGCGTGCCTTGGCCTGCTCGTCGCGCAATTTGTGGTAGCCGGAGATGTCGAGGGCCTTCTTCAGCGCACCTTCGTAGTTGCCGCTGTCATAGAAAAGTCCGGTTGCGGTCTTGAATGGAAATTCGCTGGGCGCGGGAAAGTTCTTGCGGCGCACCTCCACCGGGTCCTTGCCCATATCGGCGGCCACCAGGTCGAGTGCGCGCTCCACAACGTATGTCGCTTCGGGGCGTCCGGCGCCGCGATAGGCATCCGTGGCCATCTTGTTAGTAAAGACGCCGGTCACGTTGATCTGGATCGCGGGAATTTTGTAGCAGCCGGAGAGCATCAGTCCGGTCAAAGTGGGAATGGCCGGAGTCAATAGCTGGAAGTAAGAGCCGAGATCAGCAAAGACGTTGTAACGCAGTCCGGTGATCGTGCCATCCTTCTTATAGCCGATTTCCAGATAGCCAGTCTGGCCGCGTCCATGGATGGTGGCCTGGATGTTTTCGCGCCGTGATTCAATCCACTTCACCGGACGGTTCAGTTGCATGGCAATCCAGCCCAGCAGCGCCTCTTCAGCATAGACGTTCAGCTTGGAACCGAAGCCGCCGCCCACTTCCGGGGCGATCAGACGGAACTTGTTCTCAGGGAAACCCAGCATCAGTGCGATCTGGGTGCGCGCCAGGTGGGGAATCTGGGTGGAGGTCCACATGGTGAGTTCCTGCTCGCCGGGATAATAACGGACCAGAACGCCACGCGGCTCCATGGCAATGGGCGCAAGGCGCTGGTTAAGGATGCGCTGTTTGATGACTTTGTCTGCGGATTTCAGCGCGGCTTCAATGTCGCCTTCACCGGCGGTCAGCTTATAAGCCACGTTGGTGCCAAACTGCTCATGAATCACCGGACTCCCGGGTTGCGTGGCCTTCTCTTCATCGAGCGCCACCGGCAGTTCTTCATAATCCACCTGGATCAGATCGGCAGCGTCTTTGGCAGCATAGCGGTTTTCTGCCACCACAACCGCAATCGGGTGTCCGACAAAATAAACCTTGTTGGTGGCCAGCACGCGGTGATCAGGCGTCTTCAAGTCCGGCAGCGCGCCGGCGCAGGGCACCGGGCCAATTTTGGCTGAAACATCTTTGCCGGTATAGACGGCAACAACGCCGGGGACCTTCGCGGCGGCGCTGGTGTCCACGCTCTTAATGCGGGCATGCGCATAGATGGAGCGCAGGAACACAGCATGGAGCGTGTCCGGCAGCTTGATGTCATCCACATAATGGGCCAGACCCTGAATGAGGCGCGGGTCTTCAGTACGCTTTACTCTTTTGCCTACGTAATTTTCCGCCATGGGGCCTCCAGAGGTTAGCGGGCAACAGCCGTTTTAGATTTCATTTTTTTGGCAGCGCATTGTACTGCCTGGACGATGTGCTGGTAGCCGGTGCAGCGGCAGAGGTTCCCCTCCAGGCCGTGCCGGATCTCTTCGTCACTGGGATCAGGATTGCGTTCCAGTATCTGGGCCGCGGTCATGATCATGCCGGGAGTGCAGTAGCCGCATTGCAGGCCGTGGTGCTCCCAGAAACCTTCCTGCACGGGATGCAGCTTGCCTTCGGCAGCCAGTCCTTCGATGGTGGTGACCTTCGAGCCATCTAACTGGACCGCAAACAAGGTGCAGGATTTTACCGCCAGTCCATCGACCAGCACGGTGCAGGCCCCGCACAGCGATGTTTCACAGCCAATATGAGTGCCGGTCAGGTTGAGTGCGTCACGCAGGTAGTGGACCAGCAGCATGCGCGGCTCGACTTCACCCTGGTGCGAGACACCATTCACCGTGACATTGATTTTAGTTTTCATTTCTACCACCTCTTGAGCAAGAGCCTGAATTAGCAGGTATTTCGGATTGGTAATTCTACAGGAAGGAAATTGTACCGCTTTTGCGGGAAGCTGGTTTGCACTATTCCCAGTGCACAGATCAATGCGAATGAACCGCAAAGGACGCTAAGGTAGCAATAGCTAAAAGCCAAGAGCCAAGAGCCAAAACTATTTCACTGTCGCCACCAGCTCTGCTTTTTTCTTACTTCTGATCTCTTCTGCTGCCAGGTTTGGTTCGAAGCACCGGCGGCAGCGGGCTTCGTACATTCCTTCTGCGCCTACTACCACGAGTTCTTCACTGGCGATCAGCCGCTGCGTGTGTTTGGCGGGATTGCCGCACTGCATGCAGATGGCGAGCGTCTTCTGGATCTCGTCAGCGACCGCCAGCAGTTCCGGCATGGGGTGAAATGGACGCCCTAAATAATCCGTATCAAGGCCGGCGATGATGATGCGTTTGCCCATATCGGCAAGCCGCACCACCAGATCAACCATCCCGTCGCCCAGGAACTGGGCTTCATCGATCCCGATTACTTCAGTCCGCAAATCAACCTTGGTCTGTACTTCAGCGGCCGTGCTTACGCACTCGGAACGAATGCGTGCATCATTGTGGGAGACGATCTGGTCGGTTGCGTATCTCTGGTCAATCTGGGGCTTGAAGATTTGCACGCGCTGGCGGGCGATCTCGGTGCGGCGCAAGCGCCGGATCAATTCTTCGCTCTTGCCGCTGAACATGGGTCCGCAGATTACTTCAATCCAGCCAAGATTTCCCCGCATTGCATTCATTCCAGACTTCCCCTATCGATTTCTAGTCTTCATCGAAATTCCGGCTCATTTGGCAAGAATTTCTGCTTTGCTTGCATTTGTAAAGTTCTTTCCGCGCAGCCGAGGGCGGTTGCGGTCCATAAGAATCATCGTCGTGCTCATAAACTCGCAAAACTGATCGAAGCCGGTAAAGACTTCTGATGCGCATCCTAAAAGCCAGCCGCTGATTTCTGCAACAGGAATTACCGAAACCAGATAGACAGGAATGCCCAGCCGGTGCGCGAAGGTCAACTCTCCCTGGGTGCCTGCGCCCTTGCCCGCGTGATAGTCCCAGTAGCAGACAATCGCGTCACAGCGATGCTCGATCAGGTCGAGATCATAGGCAATGATCTTGCGGACGGTCTGCTGGAAACGCGGCAGATCACTATGCTTCCACGAGCGGAACTCCCTCACCTCGGTCTCGCTCAGGTTCTTCATCTCGTCTTTGGCAGGATCGTAAACATCGTGTCCCAGGGACTGGAGCAGCGGCGTGATTTGCGCGCGCCATCCTTTGCCTAAGTCCGGAGAATATTCAATGGAACCTGCGAGATAGATCAGCATTGCGTGAATTGGATTGTCAGCGATTCACGGGTTTGCGTCAATGTGGAATTGGAGAATTTAGAGCAGGTTTTCCACAGATGTTTTGCACAGGAGAGCATTTTAGGTAAAACCAAATCTCACCACCGATGAACACGGATCACCACAGATAAGACAGGAGCATTAAACAGGAGCATTAAAAATGATCTGTGGTGATCTGTTTAATCTGTGTCATCTGTGTTGAGGTGTTTGCCAATCCCAATTTGCGAATTGTTTGCGCAGTTCGACTTTGGAGAGTTTGCCTATCGACGTATGCGGCAGTTCTTTGACGAAGGCGAAGTCGTCGGGCAATTGCCATTTTGCGAACTTTTGACCAAGAAATGTTCGTAGCTCTTCTGCAGAAGCCTGCTGGCCATCGCGTAACACAACTACGGCCAGTGGACGCTCCTGCCATTTGGGATGGGGCATGGCAATCACGCCGGCTTCACGTACGGCGGGATGGCTCATCAATGCATTTTCCAGATCGACGGAGCTGATCCATTCACCGCCGGACTTGATCAGGTCTTTGCTGCGATCCACCAGCTTGATACAGCCGTCGGGTTCCATGCTGGCAACGTCTCCGGTGCGGAACCAGCCATCTTTCGTCCAACGATCTCTGGTTTCGGGGGCGTTGAAGTAGGAACCGGCCACCCACGGCCCGCGCACTTCAAGTTCGCCGGGGGTCTGGCCATCGTGAGGGGCCTCCCCATGCGGAGTCATAATGCGGAGATCAACAAACGGCAGAGGCCAGCCCTGTCTGGCGCGCATCGCATAGCGCTGCTCTTCCGGCCAGTCGTCCATGTGCGGACGCAGAACTGACATGGTAGCCGCCGGTGAAGTCTCGGTCATGCCCCAGGCATGAATAATGTGCAACTTGTGCTCATCAAGAGTGCGAATGAGCGCCTCCGGTGGCGCGGTGCCTCCACACATGATGCGCAGCGTATGTTCGCGCTTCCAGCGGCCCTTCTGGCTGGCCAGCATCTCGGTAATCGGCAGCCAGATGGTGGGAACGGCGCCAGCCACAGTGACGTGCTCATCTTCCATCAGGTTCAAGAGGCTCTCGGCATCGAGATTCGGTCCGGGAAAAACCAGCTTTGCGCCGACCAGCGCGGCCGTATACGGCAGTCCCCAGGCATTGGCATGAAACATGGACGAGCCCACCAGAATGGTGTCGCGCTGTGACACTCCCATACTGTCTGCCATGGTTCCAGCAAGGCTGTGCAGGATGATCGAGCGGTGCGAGTAAACCACTCCTTTAGGATTGCCGGTGGTTCCGGAGGTAAAGCACATGGAAGCGCCATCGGTTTCGCGTAAATCGGGATATTGGAAATCCCCCGTCGCCTTGCTGATCCATTCTTCGTAATCTTCAAAACCCTCGGGAACACGATCAGAGCAGTGACGCACAACAAATATCCGCTCAAAATTGGTCTGGGCTTTGAATTTCTCCAGCACCGGCAGAAGAACGTCATCCACGATGAGGAAGCGATCCTGGGCATGGTTGGCGATGTAAGAAACTTCATTCGGGTGCAGGCGCAGATTCAGTGGATGAAGAATGCCGCCTGCAATGGGAACACCAAAATAAGCCTCGAAATGCGCGTAATGGTTCCACATGAGTGTGGCTACCCGTTCACCGCACTGCAGCCCGGCAGCGGTGAGAGACTCGGCCAGGCGGCGCGCCCGCTCGCGAAACTCACGATATGTATAACGGTGAAAAGAGCGGTCAGGTAGACGGGAGATAATCTGTCCATTCGGAAACAGCATTCCCGCACGCTCCAGCACTGGGGCAAGAGTGAGCGGGTAATCCATCATGGTGTTCATTGAGGCGAGATTGTACAACAGCAGCAGCATTCAGCAATCAGTCCCTGAACGTTCATCAGACGGACGGGTGCGGGATGAACGGATTCCCCACTGTTTTCCGCGATATTTGAAGGTTGCCTTTGCGACCTTTGGCGACCTTTGCGGTAAAAACCGAAATCTCGTATAAAGAACAGCACCTACCCCCGGCAATTTATCTGCATAAATAAAGGAGAGAGCGATGCGGTTTTCTTCCTGGCAGTCTTCAAAGTATGTGCGCGTGGTTCTGGTGCTTGCGTTGCTGTGCATTGCTCCGGCATTTCAGACGGATACCGGTGCATCCGTGGCCGAACTCTGGGTCGATTACAACACCGCTGTGATGGATGCAGCCGTTTACAAGCCGGAGAATGTTCGTGATTTATTTCCGCTGCCTACAAGTGATTCAGGCCGGGCCACTGTCGTAACCCTCACCGACTATGCCTATCCTGAAGGCAGGCAGACGCTCACCCGCGCGATTTGGGTGACCGTTGCGCCCGAAGTGCAAAACAAATGCAAGACTTTCAAAGAAAAGGATCTGGCCTTGCGGCTGAGACAGTTGCTCGGGTTGCAGCCGGATGCACCGGTCGTCCGCTTCGTAATCATGAGCGTAGACGAGCGTGACGTCTTTCGTCCGGCTCTCAATCCGATTCCTACCACGCCGACGCTGTGCAATGTGCAGAGGGACAAGAAATGCGGACAGGTCTTTCCTGACTGGGTGAGCGATGAACACCGGCGATGGATTACGCAGCAGGGTCTGGATTCATACATGGTGCTGACGCCGCCCGATCATTGCTGCAGCTATCCCTGGACCCGCCTCGGCTATACCTACGATTGGAAGAAAGGCGCAGACAGATACGGTGCCTCGGAATATGTGATCCGTCCGGGAGCGGTGATCAATGTAAAAGAGAGCAAGGACTATGCGAAGTATTGCGGGAGCTAGAGCATTTTAGCTAACATGTAGGGAATTCATTTACCCTCTGTCATTCCGAGAGGAACCTTTGCTGAACAGTGTTATTTATACGTGATCTTCATCTTGTCCACCATGATGCTGTAAGGATCGGGGTGGAGGTTGCTGTCGAGTTGGATCGCGTTGGTGAACTGGTCATTGGAGCCTGAGAAGAATGCGTCATGACGGATGTTGAGCGGATAACGGGTGCCATCCACGGTTAGCGCATCGTGAAAAACAGAATGCGTGGTCACGTCATTGTGATACTCGGCCACCATGTGGTGCCAGGTTCCCGGAGTGAAATGCTGAAAGGAAACATTGGCTGACTCCCACTGCTTGGCGCCATAATTAAAGATGCGCCACAGGTTCATCGTGTAGATCGCCTGCCAACTGTAGTTGTAGACCCATCCATTCAGAATCTGCTGGCACTCAAACTCAATTGCCTGGGGTGCATTTTCCGAACCCACGGGAATATAAAGATCGAATTCATACATCAGGAAGCTGAGTTGGTCGCGCACCGGGGTGTGCTGCTGGTACCAGTAAATGTTTGTAAAGGGCACGGTAGCGGCTATGGAAAACTGCGTGGCCCGGCCATCTTCACTGGGCGACGGCACGCCTATTGATATCGAATGCGGAGCGATGGCTCCAGTAGCCCCATCATTGCCGCAAGCCCCGCAGGTGAGCCAGTTGGGCGTGTCCTCAACGTTGTCAATCACGGTAGCGCCGGCTGGGACATTTCCTCCAGTCCCCCCGCTTCCTCCTGTTCCACTTGGAGGCTTTACGGTCTGAGCGCTCTGTGCAGGAGTTGTGCTGCCACCGCATCCTGCCAAGGCTAATGCTGCAAGAAGCAGAAGTAGAGAGATAGCCGCTGTGAAATCCCGATGCCGCAAGATCACCCCCCCAAGAACGAACCTGAGTTTCGGCCAGTGGCGGAACACTGTAATTCCTGTGGGCTTAATCTGTATTAAGACAAAAACCTCATTAATGAATTAAGAATGGATTAGACAGGGTGACTGGAGGGAAATGCTTGCATGGTACTTCTGCCGAAAGACGAGTGACCGGATTCAGTTCATAAGAGGAGCCTGATAAGCAAAAAGAGACGCAGGGTTTAATCACCTTGCGTCCCTCAAACTTTTAGCTGTCCAACAATATCGCCCCAGCTCTATTGCTGGACAGCGGGATTCGAGCCACGAATCCGTCTATATAGGGACAGGCCGCTGGTAATGAAAATATAGGTGGCCCTGAAAAATTCCCTTCCAAATAAAATACTGTATGAGCTTGCTCATCGGGTCATCGCTCATTGATCAACAACTAAGCTTCCCTTGCCATTCTTAAAATGCTCATTGTCGGCATCTTTGACGTAAGCTACTAGGATAAAGTTTCTCTAATCATTTCAATGAAGCCACTGCTGCAGGTTGCGGGGTTGAGTGTGGATTATCTGGCGGGCAACGGGACCGTTGTTCCTGCGCTGCGCGACCTCAATCTCGAGATCAATGCCGGGGAAACCGTGGGCATTCTGGGGGAGTCCGGCTCCGGGAAAAGTTCGCTGGCGCTGGCGCTGTTGCGGCTGCTGCCCGCAAATACCAGGAATATTTCCGGTGAAGCGATCTTTGAAAGCCGCAACCTGCTGAAACTCCAGAGTGCTGAATTGCGGAAGCTACGCGGCGCTGAGATCTCGCTGGTGTTTCAGGAGCCGGCGCTGGCGCTGAATCCGGTTTTGCCAGTGGGCGTGCAGATCAGGGATGTTCTCAAAGCCCACGGAACATTCAGCAAAGCTGACACAGTGGAGAAGACCCATTCCATGCTGCGCCAGGTGGGTTTTGATGAGCCGGAGAAAATCGCACAAGCGTATCCCAGCCAGATCAGCGGAGGCCAGCGTCAACGTGTTGCCATTGCCCAGGCACTGGTATGCCGCCCGAAGCTTCTGATTGCCGATGAACCACTCAGTTCGCTCGATACGGTGACCCAGGCAGAAGTGCTGGCGCTGCTGCAAAGACTCAAGAGCGAATTGAATCTCTCTATCCTCTTTATTACGCACAATGCCGGGGTGCTGGCTTCGTTTGCTGACCGGATTGCAGTCATGCAGCGTGGACAAATCGCCGCCAGCGGACGTTTCGATGAGTTGCAGCAAACATCTGACTCTTACGTACAGCAGCTTATCTCTCCGGCGCGCATCGTGCCCCTGGCTCTGACCAATCCCGGCGCCGTGGAAACGCCAAAGCCACTGCTGGAAATCCAGCATGTCAGCAAACATTACCGCCGCAAACGCTTCTTCTCACAGAAAGCAACTGTGAATGCCCTGCAAGACGTGGACTTAGCCCTGTATGAACAATCGATAATTGCGCTGGTAGGGCGATCAGGCTCCGGAAAATCTACGCTGGCCCGCTGCATTGCCGGATTTGAATCACCTGATTCGGGAGAGATTCTTCTTGATAGCATGCCCATTCACACATTGACCAAGAGATCACGCCAGCAAATCCAATTACTTTTTCAGGATGCCACCACCGCGTTGAATCCGCGCTTTACGGCCGAGCAGGCGATTGCCGAGCCGCTGAAAATCAATCACTGGGGCACAGCTTCAGAAACGCGGGAGCGAGTGCTGAATGCGATGAAAGAAACCGGCCTTGATCCCGATTCAAGCGGACGTCCGGTAACACAGTTCAGCGGCGGCCAGCGGCAGAGACTGGCGATTGCCCGCGCGCTGGTGCTCCAGCCGCGGTTGCTCATCCTTGATGAAGCGCTTTCAGGCCTCGACATTCCTTTGCAGGCACAAATCGTGCGCATGCTGCTGGAATTGCAGACGCGGCATCGCCTCACTTACCTGTATATCTCGCATGACCTGAACTTCGTTTCGCTCTTTGCGCATAAGATCATGGTCATGCAGCAGGGCCGCATCGTGGAGAGCTCTACTCCGTTACTGTTGCAGCAAAGCGCAGAGCCGGAAACGCGCGCTTTGCTGGAGGCGAGCCGGCGGCTGCATGTGTCGGGCATCGAGGTGGCACGGTGATCCGCTATCTGCTGCGCCGCGCCGGCAATATCGCGCTCATGTTGCTGGGCGTTTCCATCCTGATGTTTCTGCTATCGGCAGCGGCTCCCGGAGACGTGCTCAGCGAAGCACGCCTGAACCCGCAGATTTCTCCGGAAACGCTGCAGGCCATGCGCGCTCAATATGGACTCGACCAGCCGCTGCCCACCAGATATTGGAAGTGGATCAGCTCCGTTGTTCGTGGAAATCTGGGCTACTCCTTTGTTTATGACGTGCCCGCCTCTTCTCTGCTCTGGCCGAGGATGCTCCACACCCTGCTGCTGACAGTGCCAGCGCTCTTTCTATCGTGGATCATCGCCTTGCCGCTGGGAGTATTGGCAGCGTCACGAAAAGGTAGCTGGATTGACCGCGCGTTTTCGGCGGGAACGTCCACGCTGCTGGCAATCCCCGATCTGCTGCTGGCGCTGCTGGTGCTGGTATTTGCGTTGCGTACTCATGCCTTCCCGGTGGGTGGAATGAATTCTCATGACGCCGCTGATTCGGGCTGGTGGGCGACCCTTGTGGATACGGCCTGGCACATGGTTCTGCCGGTGACCGTGCTGGTCCTGGGCTCTATGCCTACAATCATCCGCCACGTGCGCGCCAGCATGGTTGAAGTGCTTGACTCCTCTTATTTGAAGGCCGCTGAAGGCCACGGACTTTCCCGGTTCGACCTGCTCTATCGTTACGCGCTTCCGGCAGCCGCCAATCCGCTCATTACTTTATTGGGGCTGTCCGTGGCAGCCTTGCTCAGTGTTTCTTTACTGGTAGAGGTGGTGATGAGCTGGCCGGGCATGGGACCACTGCTGGTGGAAGCGATTCTCAGCCATGATCTTTTTGTGGTGATCGGCGCGACGATGCTGTCGATTCTGTTGATGGGAGTGGGAAATCTGTTTGCCGATTTGCTGCTCTATGCGGTCGATCCGCGCATTCGGGTGCAGGAATGAGTTTTCCGAATCTTTACCGCAGAGGGCGCAGAGAACGCAGAGAAAGATTGAAGAGAGTTTGCGGAACGCGAGTAAAAAGAATTTGTTCCCTCTGCGTCCTCTGCGCCCTCCGCATTGCTATATCCAAAATTCTTGTATTCCTGCGAAGAATTTTCATGCTGCTTTACCTCTTCCAAGTCCAGCTTTGGCGTACCGAAAATCTTGAGGGAACAAAAACAGTGCCAGATCAAATACACATAAACTACTTTTGCCTTCCTCTGCGCTCTCTGCGTTCTCTGCGGTTAAAGCCGTTTGGTTGTGGCTCGCCACGCTGTGGTAAAAAGTTTTGGTTGTGGTTTCGCTATACTGCGTTCTCTGCGGTGAATTCCAAATCGTTTGACCAGGATTATGAAAGCTAAAGGCGCTGCATTGGCGATCTGGTTTTTGATGGGACTCCACTTGCTGGTGGTGTTTGCCGGGTTCTTTGCGCCGTACAGCTATGATGCGCAGGATCGTTATCAACCTTTTGCTCCCCCGGCCCGAATTCATTTCATCGATGCCGGCGGCAAGTTTCACTGGCGGCCATTCATCTACAAATCCGTTAGCGACATTGAGAATTCCACCGAATATAAAGAAGACCAGTCGGCAATGTTTCCCGTGCGGCTCTTCGTCCGGGGAGACCGTTACAGCTTACTGGGAATGACCGATGCCACCATCCATCTTTTCGGCGCAGACGAACCGGCGCGTATCTATCTCTTCGGAGCAGATGGCTTTGGCCGTGACCAGTTTTCGCGAACTTTGTATGGAGGCCGTGTCTCACTCTTTGCAGGTCTATTTGCGGCTCTACTATCAGGAGCAGCAGGTTTATTGATGGGCGGGATCGCCGGCTACTACGGCAAGGTGGTAGATGATGTCATCATGCGGCTGGCGGAAATCTTCATCGCTGTCCCTTGGTTTTACCTGCTGCTGGCCATCCGCGCCTTCCTGCCCCTACAGATCGAGCCGGCTACGGCCTTTTTCCTGGTAGTCGGGGTAATTGGCCTGGTGGGTTGGGGCCGTCCGGCAAGGCTGGTACGCGGCGTCGTGTTAAGCGCCAGGGAGCGCAACTTCGTGCTGGCGGCGCAGGGGTTTGGCGCGTCTGGCGTATATGTCTTACGGCGACATATATTTCCGTCGGCCGTCGGGGTGATCCTGACGCAGATTGCCCTGCTCGTCCCCCTCTTTATTCTGGCTGAAGTAGTTCTGTCGTTTCTCGGTTTAGGCATCGGGGAGCCGGTACCCAGTTGGGGCAACATGCTCGCCTATGCCCAACAACATCTATTACTTACGGCGCGGTGGTGGATGCTGGTTCCGGGGTTGATCCTGATTCCGGTCTTCCTTGCCTACCATCAATTATTAGATAATCTTCATCTCCGGTACAATTGAAACTTTCACAAGCAATTCAGACTCATTGCCTAATGAAGTTTGGCTGGGGCATGGGCCCGCTGGCCCAGTTGTAAAGAAATTGTAAAATGAACAGCTTTCGGAGAACCTGCCTGATCCTTATCGCCGCGACCGTTCCGGTCCTGCTACCAGCGCAGGACTACATGCATTCCACGGCTGAACCGGGGCAACGGGGCGGGCATCTTGCCATCGCTCTGGCAGCCGAACCAAAGACCCTGAACCCGATCACCGCCATCGACCAGAACTCGCGGGCCGTTATCTGGCGGACGGCAGCAGACCTTATTCATATCAATCGCTCTACCCTGAAACCTGAGCCCGCCCTGGCGAAGTCATGGACTGCATCCCGAGATGGAAAGCAGTTCACGTTGAAGCTGCGCCAGGGGCTCCGCTTCTCTGACGGTATCCCCTTTGATGCCAACGATGTAATGTTCACCTGCAAGGTTTACCTCGATGAAAAGGTAGGGGCGCCCCAGCGCGACCTGCTGACGATCTCCGGAAAACCGGTTTCGGTAGAAAAGCTCGACAACTTCACCGTGCGCTTCACCTTTCCTGCTCCATATGCCGTTGGAGACAGATTTTTCGACAGCATCGCCATCCTGCCCCGGCATCTTCTGGAAACGGATTACGCGGCAGGCACGCTGCAGCAGGCATGGACGCTCAATACACCACCTGAAAAGGTGGCTGGGCTGGGTCCTTTCAGGGTAAAGAAAATTGTTCCGGGATCGAGCATCATTCTTGAACGTAATCCTTATTACTGGAAGATTGATTCCAGGAGACAACAGCTTCCTTATCTCGATGAGTTAACCTTTCTCGCCGTTCCTACACAAGACGCCCAGGTGATCCGCTTTCAGGCCGGAGACACGCAGGTGCTGAACACGCTGAGTGGAGAGAATTTTGCTGCGCTCTCGAAAGATCAGCAATCGCACGGTTACAAGCTCATCGATGTGGGGCCGGGGCTCGAGTACAACATCCTGTTCTTCAACTTGAACAGCGATGCGCAGGGCCAGCTTCCCGCAATCAACCGCAAACAGCAATGGTTCAATGACGTGCGCTTCCGCCGGGCAGTATCTTTCGCCGTGGACCGCGGGGGAATCGTGCGGCTGGTTTATCGTGGGCGCGGCGCTCCCCTGGCCACTCATGTAACTCCCGCAAATAACGAGTGGATCAACTATTCCGTTCCTGTTCCGCCACATGATGTTGCCCAGGCGCGCCGGTACCTGAAAGACGCGGGGTTTACCTGGAAGCCGGATGGCAGCCTGCAGGATACTGGCGGCCAGTCCGTGGAATTCAGCATCGTGGTGAGTTCCAGCAATCCACAGCGTGTAGAGATGGCCACCCTGGTGCAGGATGACCTGAAACAACTGGGCATGAAAGTGAATGTGGTGCCAATGAACTCCGGGTCGTTGATCGCCCGGGTACTCAACAGCCATGATTTTGAAGCGGCCTTGATGGGATTCGGTGGAAGCGATGCAGATCCGAACCCCGACATTGGTTTACTGGCGTCAGATGGGCCGACGCATGTGTGGCATTCGGGGGAGAACAAACCCTCTACTCCATGGCAGGCGGAAATCGACCAGCTCATGCAAAAGCAGTTGGTGACTTTGTCTTATCCCGCGCGCAAGAAGCTGTATGACCGCGTGCAGGAGATCATTGCCCAGCAGTTGCCTTTTATCTCACTGGCCAGCCCTCACATCTTGGTCGCAGCGAAGGACGACCTCGGTAACTTTCAGCCCGCCATCCTCGAGCATTACACTCTTTGGAATGTGGAGGAGTTGTTCTGGCGCACTCCGGCTAAAAATAAGTAATGGAAAAAGAACAGGACATATCGCTTGCACCTCCGCCGATTGCTGCTGAAGATGAGCGGCTGGTACAGGAATGCCTGAGCGGCGATGAGCAGGCCTGGAACCGGCTCGTCGACAAGTACAAGCGTCTGATCTATTCCATACCAGTCAAATACACGCTGAGCCCTGAGGATGCGGCCGACGTCTTCCAGGCAGTATGCGTCGATCTCTTTACCAATCTGCAAAAGCTGCGCAAGGTTGAATCATTGCGCTCCTGGCTGATCACCGTCGCTACTCACAAATGTTTTCACATAAAGAAGCGGCGCCAGGACGTGGAACTGGATGCCATGGAGCAGGAAGTTGCGGAAGAGATTGCCGCCGCTCCTCCAGACACTCTGCAGGAAATACAGCAGGAGCAGATGGTGAGAGATGCAGTCCAGTTGCTGCCGCCACGTTGCGCGGAACTGGTGAAGATGCTGTTTTTCGAGCAGCCTCCGGTTCCTTATAACGAACTGGCAAAGCGCCTGGGCCTGGCCACCGGCTCGATTGGATTCATTCGCGGCCGCTGCCTGAACCGCCTGCAGAAAATCCTGTCGGAGCTGGGTTTCTGAATGTCGCCCGCCGTGAACACAAAAGAGCTGGAGCCATGGATTACGGAGTTGTCCATGATTCCGGGCAAAGACGACCGCTCCCACTTTCTGAAAGGGCAACCGCAGCTTTGCAGCAAAGAAGCTTTCGACAAAATCTATGACGCGGTCATCTCGCTGACCCGTGTGGACGTGCAACGCGCGCAACGCCTGGCCGAAGCAGGCGCCTGGATCACCTCACAATTGCATGATGAATTTGCTTCCGCAAGAAGCGCCCGCGCCACAGGCCACGTTTTCTTCCACTCCGGGAAACACGCTGAAGCGGTACAGGAATATGACCGGGCCATTGCAATCTTTGAACGTCTCGGCTCCGATCTGGAAGTTGCACTCACCATCAACGGAGCCCTGCATAGCCTGGTGTACCAGGGACAGTATGACTATGCACATCAACTCGGTGAGAAGGCGCGCAGCATCTTTGCCGCACATGGTGACAAGCTGCGTCTGGCCCGTCTTGATACCAACATGGCCATCATGTTTTACCGGCAGGACCGTTTTCACGAAGCGGCGCAAATGTATGAGCGGGCCTACCAGGAATTCCTGCTGCACGGAGACGCCGAAGACCTGGCCGCCATCCTGCGCAATCTGGCCGTTTGTTATATCAGCCTGAATGAATTCGAGCGTGCGGAACGCACTTACCAGCAGGCCCGCAAACTTTCCGAAAAGCACGGCTTTACCCGGCTGGTGGCCGAGGTAGATTACAACATTGCGTATCTCTACTATCAGCGCGGTGAATACCTGCGCGCCATCGAGCTTTACGATAAGACGCGCGCTCTTTGCGAAGAACTGGATGACCGGTACCATCGCGCACTTTGTGATCTCGACCAGTCTGAAATCTATCTTGAACTGAACCTGACCGAAGGCGGCGCGGAGATGGCTCGCTCTGCCGCCATAAGTTTCCAGGAACTTGGATTGCAGTATGAGGCGGCCAAAGCCAAGGCATTCTTTGGCATTGCTCTGAACCAGCAGGGCAATCACGAACTCTCCCTGAAGCTGTTTGATGAAGCGCGTGAGCTGTTCGTGAAGGAAAAGAACTATCTGTGGCCCACTCTGATCGATCTCTACAAGGCGCTGGTGCTGTATGAGACCGGCGATGATGATCTGGCTCATGAACTGGCATCCTCGGCACTGCGCTACTTCGATCCTTCACCGCTGCCCGCCAAAGCAGCCATCTGCGAGTTGTTGCTGGCGGCGATTGATCTTCGTTTTGGAGAAACCGGGAACGCGCGCCGCTACTGCAGTTCTGCCCTTGCCCGTTTACTGCACATCGAATCTCCTGCGGTGTACCAGGCATATTTCATGCTGGGGCAGGCAGAGGAGGCCAGCGGCAACATTGAGCTTGCCCGCCAGGCTTACGAGAATGCCTTTCAGAAACTCGAAGGACTGCGCAGCAGCCTGGGACGCGAAGAACTGAAGATTGCCTTCCTGAAAAACAAGCTGGCAGTATACGAAGGGCTGGTGGTCACTTCACTGGCAGTGGACAAGGGCAAGACCAGAAACTCCAGGGCGTTTGAATATATCGAGCAGGCGAAATCAAAGAGCCTTGCCGACCTGATCGCTTTCCGCACCTCGACACTGCAATCGCGCAAGGCCGAAAACTCTGCCGCAACCGCGCAATTGCGTGACCTGCGGCAGAAACTGAACTGGGTGTACCACCAGATCGAGTTGGAGGAACTCAGTCCCGGCGATCGTTCTGCAAACCGCATCCAGAATCTGCGTAAGCAGGGGCGACAGTTTGAAGATGCCCTGATGAAAGCATTCTCCAGCTTCCAGAGCATGGACCAGGAACTCGCCGGACTGCAGGTTGCTGAAACGCGTTCGGTGGCAGAACTACAATCGAAGCTGCCCAAAGACGGCATCCTGCTCGAGTATTACTCGGCGCGCAACTGGTTTTACGCCTGCTTGGTGACCCACGACCAGGTTCATATCTTCCCGGTGGCAGAAGTGGCTGAAGTACGCGAAGAGCTGCGCTTGCTTCAGTTGCAAATCGCCAAGTTCCGCCTGGGAGAGGAATACATAAAGCCGCTGGAGAAAATGCTGCTCGAAGCCACGACTGCGCACCTCCAGCGTCTGAACACGCTGCTGATTGCTCCTATCCGCAAACACCTGAATGCCTCTCATCTCATCATCGTGCCCCATTCATTCCTGCATTACCTGCCATTCCATGCGCTCTTGAGCGGAAACCGGGCACTCATCGATGATTTTTCAATCTCCTACGCACCCAGCGCTGGAGTCTTTGCCCTGTGCCAGGAGAAGCCGGCGGCAAAAAGCAGTGAGGCCCTGGTGCTGGCCATCCCGGACCAGCGCGCTCCTCACATTCGCGAAGAAGCCGAGTATGTGGCAGCGGCCCTGGGGAACGCGCGGCTTTTCATTGGCGATCAGGCCAGCGAAGAGCAATTGCGCGCTTATGGCCCGCAAAGCCGTTTTATTCACATTGCCACCCATGGGTATTTTCGCCAGGACAACCCGATGTTTTCTTCCATACGGCTGGGTAATTCCCTGCTCAGCCTTTTTGACCTGTATCAGTTGCAATTGCAGGCTGAACTGGTGACCCTGAGCGGCTGTGGCACGGGGATGAACGTGGTCATCGGCGGAGACGAGCTGATCGGGCTGGTGCGCGGCCTCCTCTATGCCGGGGCTCAAACCCTGATGGTAAGCCTGTGGGAGGTACATGACGAAAGTACAGCAGAATTCATGCGTGAGTTCTATGCCTCTTACCGCCATTTGCCCAATAAGGCTATGGCTTTGCGTCAGGCAATATTGAACTTAAGGGAAAAGCGCCCTCATCCATATTTCTGGGGGGCCTTTGCCCTGGTGGGCAAGTTCTCGTGATATTTTTAAAAAAAGCTATATTTTCCGGATGAACTTCTACTCTACTAGAACAGCAGGCTCATCCGTCGACTGCTACAACGGGAGGGTACAGACCCGGAAGCTGTACCCTCCCTCATATATTGGGATTCTATGTTCAACACTGTGCGCCATTTCGATATTGCCGACTGGGTAGATTACGTACGCGAGCAAGTTGCTCCTGTACAGCACAGCGAGATGCTGGCCCATCTCCAGTCAGGCTGTACAAAATGTCGGAAGGTCGTGGATCAATTAACGAGGTTTGCAGTCATTTGTGCCCGTGAGGAAGCCTACAACGTTCCTGAGCATGTGGAGCGTTCGGTCAAGGCTTTCTTTGCTCTGCACAAACAGCCGCAAGTCTCTCTATTGAAACGTGTTATCGGGAACCTTATGTATGACAGTTTGAACGATCCTCAGCCCGCTGGAGTACGTATGGGGCATCAAATCAGCCGCCATGTGCTATTCCAGGCAGGGGATTATTCAGTGGATTTGCGTTTCGAGCATGAAAAGGGTTCTTCGAGCATGGTCATGGTAGGGCAGATTGCTAACCGGCAAACCCCGGAAGAGCAGGTAGCCCATTTTCCCGTCATCCTGTTGTCCGGAAGCCGGGAATTGACCAGGTCTCTTAGTAACTCCTTTGGAGAGTTTCAGTTAGAGTATACTCCCCAATCGGATTTGCATCTGCTCGTACCGCTGGGATCCAAGGGCCAGGAGCTCGAAGTGGCTTTAAATCAGACTGGACTTGAAATTAACTAACTTCTACTTCCGGCTCTTCTAGAGTACAATTGCCGAGCATTATTAGAGAACCTTAATAGTAGAAGAGGAAGGTTAGGCAATGCGGCTACATTATTTATCTATTTGGTTGGGGGCTTTGCTGCTAAGCATGCCGCTCTTCGCCCAAACCAACTACGTTCTTACAACGTCATCTCCTTCTACCGTATTGGATACCTGCGGGCGTCATGGCTTGACCGTTGTGGCCACAGGCTGGACGAATGGAGTCAGCGGTGTTTATCTCGTTTCCTCCCCTACCAACGTAGATCCAGCCACTATCGAATACGGTGATCCGACGATTGCCAATTTCGAGGCCAACCAGCCGGTAGCTATGCCTGAATTATCAGGCGCCACTGCTGCCCAGCTTTCGCAGTCAGTTACCCCGATTCTCGAATCGCTTTCCACTCGCTTTCCAATTTTTTATTTTGGCTCCATTGTACCCAGCAATTACTTGATTCAGCCTGCCATCAGGATCGTCCGGCTGCACGAAATGCGGTTTGCGACTGGTTTGACCGGGTCAGGATTGACCATTGCAGTCATCGATACGGGTGTTGATCCCAAACATCCGGCTCTCAGCAGTGTTCTCACGACTGGCTTCGATTTCACTCGCAACCAGCCAGGTGTGCCTTCTGAACTGGCGGACCTTGCCCCAGCGCTGCAGCCAGGGTTGACTCAATCTGTTACCCCGATTCTGGAAAGCCAGACAGTCGTTCCAGTCAACAATTCCACGCTGGCAATTCTGGACCAATCAGTTACCCCCATTCTGGAAGGCACGTTGCCGCAGGCATTCGGACACGGGACGATGACCGCAGGTTTGGCCCATCTAGTAGCACCCAGAGCCAGGATCATGCCGCTGAAGGCCTTCCACGCCGATGGCACGTCAGACGTATTCAGCATCATTCAAGCCATCTATTACGCTGCCGATCACGGAGCCAATGTGATCAGCATGAGCTTTGAAGTAGGGCAGCCTTCCAATGCGCTGATAGCTGCCATCAAGTATGCGCAGAACAAGAATGTAATTCTGGTGGCTTCTGCCGGAAACGATAGCTCCGGAGCTTCAGTATTTCCCGCCGGAGCCAACCGCGTATTCGGGATCGGCTCCACTACCAATAGCGATGTCGCCAGCACCTTCAGCAACTTTGGAAGTCCTGACGTGCTTTTCGCGGCGCCTGGTGAAGGCGTAATCACTACCTACCCTGGTGGGAACTATGCCGCAGGCTGGGGAACCTCCTTCAGTGCGCCGATGGTGGCCGGCTCTGTGGCTCTGGCCCTGCAGAGTAACAGCGGAGCAAGCGCCTGCGGTGTGGCCAACGCGCTCGCGCGTGCAGTCCCTGTTCCCCTGATGGGCAAAGGACGCGTTGATTTTTATCAGGCACTTACCCAGAGAATTCCGAGCGGCGGCTGCGATACAGCTTTCAGTTTCGGAAGTACCGTTGATGACGATTAAAACGGGAATTCGGACCTACAAAAAGCCCTGCTCACGCAGGGCTTTTTTGTTTGTTCTACGACCCTCTTTTGGGAAGCGGCTCTTGCTAATCGCTATTTGCTCTAGTACTCCACACTCACCAGAAATAAGCCGCTGGCGGGAGCGGTTGCTGCGGCGGCACTGCGGCGGCGCAACTCCAGGATGCGTTGCAGGTCTGTGTGCGTAAGAGTGCCTTTGCCGGTCATCAGAAAAGTTCCCACCAAATTGCGCACCATGTGATGCAGAAAGCCGCTGCCGCGCACCGTGTAAATCAACTCGTCTCCAGAACGATGCCATTGTGAGGAATAGATGGTGCGTACATTGTTTACTTCCAATCCTTCTTTTCTACTCTCCGGATCAACCGCTGCAAACGAGGTGAAATCGTGCTTGCCGATGACCACTTCTGCCGCATCGCGCATGGCCTCTTCATTGAGCGGGAATGGATGGTGATAGACGTAGCGCGCCAAAAACGGCGGGCATATTTCTGCGCGGTAAATCCGGTATTGATAAGTTTTTGCCGTAGCGGATTTGCGGGCGTGAAAATCTGCCGCTGCTTGTTCTGCGGCCAGAATGCGGATGGATGCAGGCAGCACATCATTGAGCGCCTTGCGCAGATTACTGACCGGAATCGGACACTCGATGTTCACAGTGGCCACCTGGGCCAGCGCGTGCACGCCCGCATCAGTCCTGCCCGATCCCTGCGGCAGAGTTTTTTCACCGGTGATCTGTTCGATAACGGACACCAATGTGCCTTGAATGGTCGGCCTGTCCGGTTGAATCTGCCATCCGGCAAAATCGTGACCATCGTAAGCAATCGTAAGTTTGATATTACGCGGCAACGCACCACCTAACATTTTTTAACAAGCATGAAAGCTGCTGAGCCGATATACTATCCGGTTTCTGTCTATAAGACTGTTGTTGCTGTTGGGAACCTTGACGCAACTTTATACGTACTCAAGGTTGACGGAAGAACCAGGCATCAGTCTGTATATAAGCAGTCCACATTACTTGGAGAAAAGAATGTCTGTGATCGGTTTACACCGGGCGTCAAAAATCGGGACGGCCCTTACTATTTGCCTGCTGGCAGTGTCACTGGGCGCACAACAGGGAGGAAATACGCAACCCTCCCAGCAGGGCACGCAATCATCCACGCAATCCACGTCCGCTCCGCAGCAGGGCGCAGCACCGGGCCAGACCCCATCGGCGCCTGAACCGAAGAATCTGCCTTCGCCAACCGACGTAGATTATTCCAAACCGGCCAGGCATTTTCCCAATCCGATTGCTCCTTACACGCCGCACACCGTGCCGCCGCCGGTTTTCACTAACGCGCCGCGCATTGAAGAACTTTTGCAGAACGGCAAGATCATGCTCTCCATGGACGATGCAATGGCGCTCGCCCTCGCCGATAACCTCGATATTGCGATCGCGCGCTATAACCTGTCTATTGCCGATACTGACATCCTGCTGACCAAAGCGGGCGGATCACCCCGTGGCGTCAATGCCGGCGTTGTCCAGGGTACGCCTGGTGGCGGAGTCGGCGGCATCGGTGCAGGCGCTCAGGGTGCGGGCGCGGGTGGTACAAGTGCAGGCGCGGGCGGCGCGGGCGCAGGCGCATCCGGACAGGTGCTCTCCGCCAGTGGCGCAGGTCCGCAACCGGACACTTTCGATCCTGTGCTGAGCGGAACCATTGCGTTTGAACACGCTACTTTTCCGCAGTCCAGTACGGTTTTGACCGGTACGGCCAATTTCCAGCAGAACACCACCACCGGCAACTTCAGCTATTTCCAGGGATTCAGCACCGGCACAGCGATGACAGTTTCGTTCCAGAACAACCGGCAGGCAACCAACAGCACCAGAAGCATTCTGGATCCCACACTGAACTCAGCTTTTCGTTTTGCCATTCGCCAGCATTTGCTGCAGGGGTTTGGCCCCACTATCAACCGGCGCTTCATGGTTCAGGCCCGCAATAACAAAATGATTACCGAGGAAGGCTTCCGCAACCAGGTAACCGTTACCGTAAGCCAAATCCAAAATATTTATTGGGACCTGGTGAATGCTTATGAAGACGTAAAGGTGAAGGAACGTTCGCTCGCTCTCGCACAGAAGACGCTCGCCGACAATAAAAAACAGGTAGAGATCGGTACTCTCGCTCCCATTGAGATTGTGCGCGCCCAGAGCACCGTGGCTCAGGACGAACAGGATCTGCTCACCTCGCGTACGAATCTTCAACTTCAGCAGTTGACCATGAAGAATGCCATCACCCGCAATCTGCCGAATGGATCACCCCTCCTGCAGGCCGAGATTATTCCCACGGATACCATCCAGATTCCCGAACAGGAAAACCTTTCTCCTGTGCAGGACCTGATTCAACAGGCTCTTACCAACCGTCCCGATTACATCCAGCAGAAGATTAATCTGAAGAACAGTGAAATCAGCCTCAAGGGCGCGAACAACGGGCTGCTGCCTACTCTTGACGTCACCGGTTTTTATGGCGCATCAGGTCTTGGGGGCCCGCAAAGCCCATTTACCACCTGCGCGCCTGGAGTGAGTCCTTCCACTGGATGCCTTCTTCCGGGAACAATTCCCACCACCGGATTTTCCGACGCGTTCAGTAATTTATTTAATTCCAGCGCCCCGGATAAGGGCATCCAGTTCACGCTTTCGATCCCCATCCGTAACCGCGCTGCCCAGGCCGTACAGATCCGTTCGCAGCTTGAGTACCGGCAGCAGCAGTTGAACCTGAAACAGGTTGAAAACCAGATCGGCATCCAGGTGCGCAACGACGAGTTTGCGGTGGAGCAAAACCGCGCCCGCGTTGTAGCCGCTCAGGAAGCCCAGAAGTTGGCTGCACAGACACTGGACGCGGAGCAGAAGAAGTATGCGTTGGGAGCCTCAACTTATTTCAACGTGCTTTCTGCACAACGCGATCTGGCACAGGCGGAATCGAACGTGGTTACGGCCATGACTTCTTATGCAAAATCGCGGGTACAACTGGATCGCGATACTGCCCAGACGCTCGATCGCGTCGGCATCAGCCTGGTCGATGCTGTTCGCGGCCAGGTAAAAACACCGCCACATGTGCCCGGCCTGGTTCGCAATGAACAACTGCTGCAGAGCCCCCCAGCGCCCACTGACCAGCCGCCGACTCAGCCGCAGGGTCAGCCCCCGGCACAACAGCCGCCGCAGTAAGCTTCCCCGGAATTTGCCAGTTAACGTGCGTGCTTCTGCGATATGGAACAAAGAAGACGGCCCGGATGATGAATCCGGGCCGGGTGATTGAGAAATCCTACTTGTAGCCCATAAGGCCGAGCATCCATGAGAAGTCCTGCGATGTCCAGCCTGAGGTGTTGGAAGGAGGCAGGCAGTTCCCGTTCGGATTGCTATAGCACGCATTTCCAATGGCCGGCCAGTTTGGAAAATTCGGGGCGCCTAAGGGGCCGCCGAAGTTCTGCTCTACGCCATTCGAAGGTGGCTGTCCATTGAAGTAGGCATACCTGTGGCATGTAATACATGATGCCTGGCCTGGGGCCACCTGGGCGTTGAATTCCACGAAAGAGTTCCCCATCGGTATCGCCGTTTTCTGGTTATCGACAAATTGTGTCGCGACTCCCGTGAGGAAATAGTTATTGAAGGCCGGGTCGAGCTGCGCCGCCTTCATTGCCTGCTGTAGCGGCTGGCTCTGTGTGGGTTTCTGGCCGGGCCCATAAGGTTGAGTGGAAGTCGTGCCAAAGGGGTCATAGCAGGGATTGTACAGCGCCTGGTTGCACCGGTTTGGGTTGGTGATCCCGTTGTTTGGTTCGAAGGTTGCCCACAGCCAGTCCGGCAGAGCTTTTGAAGAGATGTGAATACCCACCAGCGCATAACATGTTCCATTGATATTCTCGGTGTAGAGCTGATGAGTCGGGTCAGGACATTTGAATGTGGCATTGGTAAACGAAGAAGCGGGGACCCAGTCGACTTTGATCTCCACCGCATCCCAGGGAAAAGTGATTGCGTTCGAATGCTGGTTACCATACGCCTGTTGCCCAATCAGTGTTGTCAATCCGTTTTTTGTAATGAAGGTGGATTCGGCTGGATTGACAAACACCTCTTCGAAGAAGCAGGGATTCGAGCTCAGGTTCTTAGGGAAAAATCCGTTGAAAACCGGCGTGGTGCCTGGCCCGGGCGCATTCATTGGGGCGCCGGGACCGCAATTGACCCCTGCCTGGATGGCTTTTGTTTTGGAAGTGGCATTTTTCTGGCGAAGCGGGCTGCGATGGAAATGGTGCAATCTGCTTTTGCCTCCGGTCTGTGCGGTCGCGGAATTCGGGCAACTGCCCGGCTGTATAAGGCAGGTCTGCTCTGTCCAGCCCTCGAACGTCAGGGCCCCATTACTGGGTGTCATAGCCTGCACGAACAGGCTCCAGGCAAAGGCCGCGGCAGAAACAGGGTCGCCTACCGCCGGCTTTTGGACTGCCTGAGGAGCGGCATTGGCAGTCGGAATCAAAGAAGCTCTTCCGTTCTGAATTTGACTACATAGACAAATGCCTGCAGCAATAGCAAGCAAGGCGGTTGCGTGAAGAACTCTTATTTTCATTCTCTCTCCTTGAGTTTGAGAATGGGTGATTGTCCAAGGCAAATGACAGGGAACCCAGAAGACTTCGCCTGGGAAATCTCAGTTGACTTACTCACCACATTCATTGGTTTTCATTGGGTAAGGCGGAAATTCTCGCCCAGAGGTCTCAGCAATCACGCCTTTGAGATAAGGGGTGCGATGACGAAAGTCATTAATAATTTCTAAGCCATAGAGTATTTCTGCGAAGCGATTTCCAATTGCTTCACAACGTTTACCGTGGATCAGTCCAGGAAGAGAGGATAACTGAGGTGCGCATTGTTTAATTATGTTTCATCGCCTTATATGAAAGAACCAATCCACTCAGTTTTCAGGATGGCACTTTGGAGGAGGGCGGCGCTGCTTTAGGCAGCTTATCGGCGTTAGTATTCAGCAGTCGTATGGTTTCTAATATTACGTCGCCGCTGATCTGCAGGCTCTTGGTGCTGAGTTTATCGAGCGTATCCTGCGTGGTGTGGTGATAGACGTTGTTATACCCGTAATCAAGATCAATGATATCTGCCACGGGCACCCCGAGACGCGCGAACGGCAGGTGATCGTCTTCAATCCCTTCTTCCCGCTGAAAAAAATGTGACTGATACCCTAGCCGCTTGGCCGCCTGATACACCATGTCCTCAAGCCAGGGCGTGGAGTTTGCATCTCTTTGGATATTGAGATCGGCATCGCCAATCATGTCAGCCACCAGAAAGCCTTTGATCCTGGCCAGTGTGCCATCCTGTTGCCACACGGATGCCACCAATGAAATTGGTATTGCGCAAGGGGTAATTTGTATCAATGTGTGAAGATATGACAATGATCCCGTCTTTCGCTCCCGGAAATTTGGCAACGAAGTTCCGCATGGGCAGCTTGCCTGCGGGCGTATCGGCTTCGAAAGCGTCTTCAGCAAGGTTGTCGTTCTTCAGTTTGCCGCGCAGGTAAGCGGCCACCTTTTCCTGTCCCTTGCTGCCGGGCCAGCGCGGCCCCAGGGCGACGATCTCTCTGGTGTACTGCATGGCGCGGCCGCCATCCACATGCAAGGCAGGCCCTGAGGGTTCTGCGAATTGAATTTGCGCGACCGATGAACCAGGAGCAGTCTGGCCGGCTCCTGGCGAAGAAGGCTCGCCTGCTGTAGGAGAGGAGTTGCCATGCTCGCAACCCGCAAGCAGCATTAGAACTACTACAAACAGACCGTACCAGATTTTGCCACTGCTGGGCGACATATGCCTGCCTCCTGAAGCCATGCCTCAATTGTACATTTTGAAGCTCTTAAACCCGGCAAAGGCGTGAAACCATCGGTCTGGAGCAGTTCTTCTTCAGTACCGTTGGGGTTATCCCTTTGCCGGTACTTTGGTTACATTGAAGTTCTTCCCACCTGAAATACCATTAACCTGCAACTGTGTATCCGGGAGTTTTTGCTTCACCAGAGGCGACCAAAAACTGATCTCGCTGAAGAGCGGCTTCTGTGTCGAAGAGCGGCTTCTGTGTCCGGAAAGCTTTTATTCAATCGGATTATCGGGGAATCCGAAAAACCAGGAGTAGCACAAATAAAGGTTCATTCATGCTGAATCGTCGTCAAACCGGATTTTCCATGCTGGAAGTCATGGTAGTTGTCGCCTTAGTGCTGATCGTGTCGGCACTGGCTGTGCCCATGATGAGCAGAACAATCGCCAATTACCGGCTCGATGCAGGCGGTCACTCCACAACCAGCGTGATACAACAGGCCAGGCTGCTGGCGGTTAAAACCAACCAAGTCTATTACGTGAATACCGACACCAGCGGCACGCCTGGTTTTGTGTATCTCCGGCCGGATACGGGAGCCCGCCAAACCGGCGATCCTAGTGTCGCGATCAGCAATGATCTAAGTTTCCGGACTACCGGCCTTCCGGATCACCAGCAGCTTGATGATTACGTACAGGGTACGACATCAGTTTTGCAGACACCGGGAACCACGATTGGCTTCACGGCCCGGGGCCTGCCCTGTATCGTATCGACCACCACTCCTCCCTGCCAGCAAGGCGTAGGTTTTGAATGGTTCATGCAGAGCAGTACAAATAATGGCTGGGAAGCAGTTACAGTCACGCCCGCAGGAAGAATCAAGTCCTGGCGGCTGGGTCAACTGGACAGCACGAAGGCAAAGTGCGGTTATCTGGCCTGCTGGCTATAGGTGCAAGCATGAAGACAAGCAGAAGAACACGCCACCAAGCGAACCAGGGCTTCTCGCTCATTGAACTGATGTTCGCCCTGTTCATACTGACTTTTGGAATTCTCGCCGCCATGACCATGGTGATCGTGGGCGTATCGCGTAACGGCAGCAACCGGTTCGATACCACGGCAACCAACGTGGCGCAAACAGTGCTGGAAGAAATCTCCGGCACCCCGCCGAATACCAATCCCACGCTGACGGTTACCGATTGCACCGGGACCAGCCTGCAAATCAATACTACCGCCGGTGGAGCGAATCTGCTCTCCAATGGCTATATTGATTTCACCCAGGCCACCACCACGCTGAGTGCAAATCACTATCAGATGAACTATACCGTCTGCGGCACCAATGGACAGCAGGTGGTGTATGACGTGCGTTGGAAGGTGCAAAGCATGGGGACATACGGAAAGCTGGTCACGGTTTCCGCGCAACAGCAGTTCGTGAACACCACTAAGGGAATCGCATATCTGCCGCCGGTGACACTGCGCACCATTGTGGGAATGTGAGACTTGCCATGAAGACACAAAAAAGAAGAAACGCGCAGCGCGGCTTTTCCGTAATGGAAATGCTGATGGTCGTATTCATCCTGAGCATCGTGCTGGGAGCGCTGTTCAAACAAATCGAACGAGCGCAAAACCGGTATCTCGCCGAAGACCAGAAACTTGACCTGACGCAGCAGGACCGCGAATTCATCGACCAGATGACGCGCGATCTGCACCAGGCCGGCTTTCCCAGCATTGCTCAATATGCCAACCAGTACGGGTTGAACTCCAAGTGGATAGCCGCCGGAGTGTGGTACATCTCGCAGACAGATCTGCAGATGGAAGGCGACGTGAGCGGTTCGGGCGTGGTGCAGTCCATCTCTTATCACTATGACGATGGCTCTTCATGGACGGGTGCTGCAAACCTGAATCCCTGCCCCTGCCTGCGGCGCAGTGAAATATCGAAGACCGATGCTGCATGGCCCTGGGCCCAAGGTACGCCGATTTACTACACCGAGGTGCAGAACGTAGTTCCGGTGGCTGGCCAGCCGATTTTTTCCGCTTACCTGGCAGACGGCACGTCTGTAAATCTCTCAACGCCCCTGGTGCTTGGATCAGGAACAACAGTCACGCCTACTGCTCAAACTTTGCTGCAGGGCATTAAGACTGTGCGCATTACTTTGACCGTACAAGGCAAACTCAAAGATCCGAGTGTGCACAATTCCTGCTGGCGGCTATAGGCGTCGGCTTCATGTTCATGGCCGATACGGAAAACAGCGTGAACAATAATTACCGTGGCTCGCAGGTAGCTTATTTTGCGGCCCGCGGGGGCGCGGAAAATGTGCGCCTTCTGCTCACGCCCGGCGCTTTTCTGAACGCCGGCGCCACCGCACTGGATATGCCTAACAGCGGCGACAACAAGAGCGCTATTTATGTCGTAAATCCCAACGCCTCGGAAACTGTAGCCGGCATCAATCCCACCACCGGCGGTTCCGGCGCCACCATCAACAGTAACCCTTATCTCGACGATGAACTCTGCCTGGAACAATATGCAAATTTAGGGCTTACTGCGCCGAGTGGCTCAGCTTGTGCAGGCGGTTCACAACTCATGAGCACTGGCAGCTATTTCACGGTGCCTTCAACTACCACAACACAAGTTCCCAATACCGGGCAGAGTGATGCATTGCTTTTCAAATGGGTACGCATCACCAACAAACAAAACCTGATGGGTGTATTGAGCCAGGCGGGAGCCACAAAATACGTTGACAGCAGCAAAGCCGGGAACTTGCAGGTGTGCTTTGACGGCACGGTGGAACGCGTCATTCCCTCAGGCCAAACCTGTGCTGCCCAAATTCCCCAGGAGATGAGGCCGGTATGGCTGCTGACTTCACTGGCAATCACGCCGACGGTGGGCAACCTTCCTGGTTCCCGCCGCATGGTCCAGATGGAAATCGCCAACTGGCCGCCGCTCTTCCCTCCAGGATCAGTATCGACGCAGGCTCCTATTCTTCTGAAAGGTAACCTGCAGGTAAATGGCTATGATAATTGCACCTGTAATTGTAATCCTAAAACAGGAGTTTGCACCGCCCGCAGTGGAATGGCATGCGATGGGAGTCATTATGCGGTCTACACAGCCGGTGGAATGACTCAGCAGGGTAGTGCGACGACCTTGTCATCGGCCATCAGTCCAGCTTTCAAGCAAAACGCCAACTGGCCTTACAACATCAACGATTTGATCAACACATATAAGAATCAGGCAAGTAATGCTTCTACGACTAGTCCCTGGAGCTACTCTTGCACTGGCACGACTAACCTGAGCAGCTTGCCTCCCACATACCAGAATTGCGGCACGCAGGCAGGACAGACGTTTGGCACCTATCCTTCAGGCATGCCTGATTCACCATCAGGGTCTGTTCCCAAGACTGTATATGTTCCGGGAAGTGTTCATTTGACCGGAAATGCAAATGGATCAGGCATCCTGATCATAGACGGCGACCTGGATGTGAATGGTGGTCTGAACTTCTATGGGCTCATTCTGGTCCGCGGTAAAGTTTCCTTCACTGGCGGTGGATCGCAGAACGTGAACCTCTACGGCGCTATTCTGGCAGGCGAAGACTTGACTGCGACCGATATCGCTGATGAAGATGTCATCGGCGGCAGTTTCAACTTCCAGTATGACGCCTGTGCACTGCGGCAGATTCCATACAACGGTCCGCCCAAGCTTTTAACAACTCACGAAATCATGTACTAGGAAAGTCATGCAGAAAACAATCTGGATACGAACAGCCCTGCTGATTGCGCTGGCGGCACCCGCGCTGGCGCAATCCGGCGAACCTTCCCTGGCTGATATCGCACATAAAGACCGCGATCAGCAGAAGCACGTTATTACCAATGACGATTTCCCTTCTGCCAGTACTTCAGATTCCAGTAGAAGCTCAGTTAAGAATCAGGATGCAGCACCGTCCACCGCTACGGCTCCGGATAGCAAAAAAGACACGGGCACTGCCGGCAAGTCGAAGGATAATAAACCTGAAGACGTAGCCGATCTGAAGAAAAAACTCGAATCCTACAAGCAAGAACTGGATGTATGGACGCACTCTGCCGATCAATACCAGGAAAAGCTTGCTCGGGAAAGCGACGAGTTCCGGCGCGAGGTTTACCAGAAAGCCATGGCAAATGACCGCCACAATGCTGAACTCATGCAGAAAAGGATCAGCCAGGTAGAGTCGCAGATTGCGGGTGCACCGCCATCCTCATCCTCGAACTCTGGCGCTGTGAAGCCCTCTCCAGATCACGACAGCACCGCTGCTTCGCATCCGTAACGGCCGGGAGAACTGAAATGCCACCGATTGCATTTGCTTTGATGATCGCGTCACCCTTCGTAATTGCATTGGCATACTGGATGCAGCGCGCTGGCTTGTATCGTGGATACCAGCCGGTTGCCGATGATATCCGGCAGATCGCCCGCAGCCTGGGAGCAAAGGTTTTCCGTGATGGCAGCGACCTCGTTACCGCCGGCAGCTATCAAAAATTGCCTGCAATCGTTCGCCTCACCAATGATGAAGGCAGGCCTCAGTTCCGAATCCAGATGCGCGCGCGCATGCCTTTCAGCCTTTCGTTGCTCCCGCAGGAGGGCAGCGCTGAGCGCCGCCAGGGCGTCATCCGCACCGGAAGTTATCTGCTGGATTCAAAGTTCACCACTACCAGCAGCCAGCCCACCCAGGCCAAAATGCTTTTCAATGATGATGCGTCATTATCGGCATTGAACAAGCTCTGCTATTCCAGACAAATGGAATTCCGCATTGCCCCTGGCGAAATGGAGCTGGTTGAACCGGAAATTCCGGCTCATCTTGCCTCACGCGTATCTGAATCGTTGCAGTCGATGCTGGTGCTTGCGCGCCTGGGTGAGCAGATTCCCGGAGCGGAAAAAGTAGAGGTTATTCCGCTTGCCGGCAATCGTCCGAATTGGAAATTTCGCGCGATCATCGCTGCCGGTATGCTGCTGGCAGTCTCTCTGCTGTGGGCCAGCCCGGACATCTCATCACTCCGGTCTGAGCAGGCCTCTTTCAAGCCTGCCGCCATTCCCGGCATGGCGACTCTGGATGCAGCGCAGATTCATCGTTTGCAGGGTTGGCATGTAGCTAACCAGCAGGACTTTTCAGAACCGGCCACACAATTCCTGGATAAATATGCCCTGCCGCCCACCGGACGTATCGCTGCCGATTTTGGCGGCAGGGGCATTCCCGACGATCACGTCTACCTGCTCGCAAACTCCCACGGAAAACGGCGCATCACTATGCTGGTGGATGGAACCATTGCCTTTGATGAGATCTACGATCACGTATCACTCATCGCCAGTGTGCCTAACAGCAAGTTCACATCGCTGCAATGGACTACGCCGGCGCCTGGGAATCCTGATGGCGACCTGCTGCTGATCGTTTTTGATATGAACACTCCGGGAGCCAACCTGGTGTTGTTCAGAAGCGGCAATCAGACGCTCTCCGCAGCGCTTGAGGATTTCAGCAGCGCCAATTTAACACAATAGCACTCAGCACCTGAACACCCCCCTCGTCAACCGTAAATTCGACGCGAGTAGACACAGTTTCAGGCTTACCGGAGAGGTCGCGGAGAACGCAGAGGAAAATCAGAAAATTGTCTGCTCGCATCTCGCTCAAGGACAAAGAGGATGTTCAGGGGCTGAATGCTGAATGCTCCTTATTGCTGAGACGTCCAGATGTAACCTGCCACGCCTTCATCTTTGTATCCTTGCTGAACAGCGCCGGCTTTTTCCGAAGCATCGGTCGTGTAGAAGTGGTCGCGGTTCTGTGCATTATATAAACGATAGAGCGCTGTGGTGCCCGGCTGCTGAGAGCTGGCAATGTAGCCGGTGATGCCCTCAAACTTCCCGCCGTTGTTCTTCACCGCGCCATCACGTTCGCTGGCATCGACAGTGTAGAAGTGCTGTCCACCGGGCAGCAGAACACGGAAGAGAGGCACCGTGCCATCCGCAGCCTGAGCCAGCAGGTACCCGGTGGTGCCTTCCAGCTTCATTCCTCCCGTGGCCGCTACGCCCTGGGCTTCCTCTTGCGAAGAAGTGTAGAAGTGGCCTGCGCCCGCCGAATATAGTCTATAAAGAGCTGTGCGTGACATTGCCTGAGGTGCAGCAGCACCATTGCCCGTGGTTACAAACGAGCTTACAGGGCTTGTGGCTTCAGTTCCGGTGCCCTGTCCCTGTCCTGAATATGCCTGGTAGTAGTACTTGGCGCCGGGTTGCAGCCCGTTAATGTGTACACGATGCGTCTGATTGCCGGCACCTTCTTTATAGGGCGACTGCGCGGTTTTCGAGAGGCTGTTCTGGTCAGTGCCGTAGCGCAGAATAGTGCTGCCGCCGGTGTTAGTTGTCCATGCAATCGTTGTGTTATTGGGCTGCGCCGATTCCACCACTGGCCCGTTGATAATCATCAGCTTCTGGGCCTGTGCGAACACCAGGATCGCGGCCAGGCAAGCCATTGCTGCTAAAAGCAGCAGTTTCCCTCGTCTGCTTTGTACCTTTTTCATAGGAAATTCCCCCACACTTTATAGATGGGATGCTTCCGGTGCCCTCGCTGTTGTGCATATAGGCATTTAGCCTTCATGGAAATTTCGCTGATCTCACAGATTGGTTTACGAAATACTTATTCCGTGCCATTTAAAGATGACAGATAAAAACGTGCTACTCTCTTAGGGATTTCAAAGGAATACACGTCATTAGCAGCAGAGACGATGATTAAGCTCGCCAAAGGAGCCATAACAAGCCGCATCGCATAGCGGCTCTCACCAAAGTGTGCAGTCTGTGCTGCATTTATAAGAGCCACACCAAATTTAAAGAATAAAGGATAAAAAGTATGACTACGGGAACAACTCTGTTCCAATTGAACTTGGACAAAGGCCAGGCGTTCGATGGTTCGGCGCATGGAATTGCTGTCCTCAATGTAAATAACGCAAAAGCTTTACCCGGCGATACCGGGTTCCAGGTTGAAAACGGGCATTTGGAACTGGCCCGCAATGCAGTACTCGACAACCTGCAGACATTCACCATCAAAGCCACGATTCTTCCATCCAAGGTCGGCGGCGCGCGCCACAATATCGTTGAAGCACAAACACCGGCCATCGCCTTCTTCATTGAGAGCACAGGCAAGCTCACCGGATCGGTCCACACCGCCAAAGGCTGGGAGAGCGTTGATAGCGGCAATACCCTGGTCAAGCAGGGGGTGGCCGGCAACGTGGAATTCACCCGCGAAACCAATGGCCAGATGGCGCTGCAGATCAATGGCGTGGCTTGCGGGTCAAAGCTGGTTCCCGGCCCGATTACCAGCGTAGGAACGGCAGGATTCAAGATCGGCAGCGGCGCTGACGGAAAGGCATTTCCATTCGTTGGCAATATCCACGGCGTGCAGATTATTCAGGGCGTAGTTACGGCGCAGGTAGTGAGCGCCAGAAATGCTGCTTCTCAGCAGATCCTCACGGAGGTCAAGAAAAAGGCAACCTCCTCGCGGATCACGGTGAACCTGGAACCCGACCCCAGCATGGCACGGCTGCAACAGGTTCGCAACATTCTCGATGCTGCCGGTGTAAACCGGCTCTCTGATCTTTCCACGCTGCGCATCAATACTCCCACGGTCATGACCAGGGGCAAGATCCTGGTTGCACCCAAAGCTTCTACTGGAACCACGGTGCAATGGGGCGCTATTGCCAAAGAAGTTGCTACCGGTAATGCGGCCACGGTGCGCACCCGCCTGGCCCAATACCTCACCAACCGTAACAGTTCCAGCGTGCTGACGAAAATGACGGCGGCCACTGCACCGGCAGTCGCAGCGGCGAAGCCCGCTGCAGTAACGCCTGCAGCCACTGCAGCCCACGCGCCGGCAGTCGCCTTGTCTGCGGCCGTGGCCAAGCCCGCACTCGCTCTCCAGTCGACTCTGCTCACGCACGCGCTGCAGATCACTCCCACTGAGACTAAGCTGCTTGACGCTTCCCTGCTCGACAGGATTCATGCGGCAGCGCCTGTCCAGTGGCCCATGATCAGCGCTCCTGCTCCGCGTTTCCTGTTCGTCAAGACAATTCCCATTGACAGCGCAGTCATCATTGCTCACACGCTGGATCTTACCCAGACGCGTTTGCTTGTTGATCCGGCGGTCACCAAGCTGTACATCATCGCTGAAGAAGTCATTTGCGGTCCCAATGCTTCCATCACCTGGGCACAACCGGGTGGCAGCACTCCGCCACGCCTGGATAATCCTGATTTGAATGGCCGTGGATGGTCAGGAGTGCAGACCAAGCCGGATTCCCGCAATGGTCTGGATGGCGCCAGCGCCCGCTCTGGTGAAAGCGGCATCGATGGAGCGCGGGGAAGAAATGCTCCATCTATCGAGATGTGGGTCAAGACGATGACTGCTATTCCTAACGTCGATCTTGATGGCGAAAACGGCCGCAAAGCTGGAACAGGACAGCGTGGCGGAGCCGGCGGCAGCGGCGGTGACGGTCATGGCGGCGAGAAGTGGTGGTTCTTCGGCTGGCATTGCTGGTCAGGCGCCGGTGACGGCGGCGACGGTGGTGACGGCGGCAATGGCGGTCCCGGCGGACGCGGCGGCAATGGCGGCAACGGTGCCGACATCACCATCGGCACGCTCCAGGGTACGCTGGCGTCAACCGTGACCAGCAAGAGCTTCAAGATGAAGAACCAGGGTGGCCAGACCGGTGATGGCGGCGATGGCGGCCAGGGTGGCTTGGGTGGCAGAGGCGGACGCAGCGGTAATGGCGAAGTCTGCACCAATGCCCGCAACGGACACAACGGCGCACAGGGACAGCCCGGACGCGCAGGAAACAAGGCTCAATTGGCCGGCGCCGATGGACAGATCAGCTTCTTCGAATTCTCAGAAGATGCCTGGAACCAGTTGCTGACTCGTCCGTGGCTCTCGCAGCTCACACCCACGGACGCCTTCCCGGGTGACACGCTCACTCTGCGGGGAAGCGCCTTCACCACGAATGATCGTGTGATTCTCGATGGAACTCCATTCACGCCGACTGTGAATCTGGACCAGAGTATCTCGATCACGATTCCGCTCACCATCGATGGTGGAGCGAAATCAATCACGGTGCGACGGCAGGATGGCACGGAAAGCAACCGGCTTACCGTAAACATCAAGCCACAGCTCGATGCCTTTACTGTTGTGCTCTCTCCGGGCGTATCGATTTCTCTGACCGGCCATGCATTTGAGAATGGAGCTTCGGTGCTCATCGACGGCACTGCTGCTCCGGCAACTGTAGCCGGCAAGACCAACCTCAGCTTCAACATGCCGGGCACCGGCGGAAGCGGTTCAGCCGGAGGCACAGTCACGGTGCAGGTGCGGAATCCTGATGGATTTGTCAGCAACTCGCGCAGCGCGACCAAGCCGCTCATCCTGGAAATTCCGTTCGCCTGGGGCGTGAATAATTACACCTTCCCCAACTTCACCCAGGGTGCTCCCTCATGGGGCACGTTTGAAGACACGTTTGGAACGGCAGAGGTGTGGCATGAATTGCTTGATCCGATCTTCGGCCATCCCATTCTGACCGCCGCGTTCTTCGGCTTCTACACCTACTTCCTCAAAGGCAAAGGACATGGTGGTCTGGCTACGGGCTTCTGCACCTCGCTGGCCTCCACTGTGGCCGATAACCTCTGGTCGGGCAGGACTGACACGCATCTCCTTACGGAAGACGGCATGCGCACCAAGCTCACGGCGATCCACGGAAAACTGCTGAGCCGCGAGAGCCTGCTGCACTTCCACGATCAGGGACGTGAAGGCATATCGCGCATAGAGAAGACAGCGCGCGAAATCGAAGCCACCTTCCTGCGCGGATGCGACCGCCAGAATGCTCCTATCCTCTTCTTCATCCCCTCGGGTGAGATCTGGGATTCGGGGTACTTCGATAAATTGAGCGACTCCCACTGCGTGATGCCGTGGCGCTTCGTTTATCCCAAGGGACATCCCGGCCCGAAGCTCTCAGCCGATGGAACAACCACAATTGACGATCTCGATGGCGTGCAACTTTTTGTCTGGGACTGCAACCATCCGTCTTCGCAGAACTGCCGCCTCGAATTCAGCAAGAAAAACGGCCAACTGGTATTCAAGTACTTCCCTGACTCAGGCAGTCCGGAATTCACCTCGGACGATGGCATCACCCTGGGCGAATGGACCAATGGCGACTACAACCTCGCCGATCATGACCTGCCTTTCAGCGGGCCTCTGGGGCTGACCACCTTCGTGATTGACTTCCTGCTCTCACCGGCCGACCTTCAGGTCACAAACGAAACCGGTGCGCGTACTGGAAGCTTCGGGAACCAGATTCTCTCGGAGATTCCCGGAAGCCATCCGTGCTACCTGATGAAGAACATGTACATGCTGCCGGTCGGTTCAGCGCTGACCCGCAAGATCACCGGCAACGGTACCGGAACCTACACCTATACATCTGTCATGCCCGACCACGGCTCGCTGGTACTGGAGAACGTGGCCACGGTTCCCGGACATGAAGACCACCTTGCCGTCAGCGCGGACGGTACACAAGTACGCTTTACCCCCGCTGCGGACAAGACGTTTAATCTGACCATCTGCCGCAACGTGAATGGTCAGGCACGAGCCCTGGCCATCACCGGTGCAGGCGCGGCGCCCGGAGCAGACGTTGATCTGACCGTATCGCCCGACCTTTCACTGGTACGCATGGGCAACCGCAGCAGCGCGCGCACCGTCGATGTTCGCGCCTTCGCTGTAGACAAGGTGACCAAAACGCCGCAGAACCAGAGTGCAACCGGGGTAAACCTGCCCACGCAGCACGACCTGGTCGTAGCTGTGCCCGACTGGTCAAAGATCAGTCTCGCGGTGCAGGCTGTGAGCTTCGAGTAGGAGCCGGCAGTTTAATGTGGTGCAGCAAGACCGCACTGCATTAAACGCAAGGGCCGCATCCTTCTTCAGCCATCCACGGTAGAGCTGAGGAAGATGCGGCCCGTTGTATTTTGAGGTAAACAATCTTGATTTGGTGCCTGATAAATCCAGATCAAAAAGCTCCGATTAGGGATGTGATTCCGCCGAGAAATGCTGAGGGAAATGAATTCCAACGAAAAAGCCGGGCTGATGCCCGGCTTTTTTTTGTGGAGATGGGTTAATGACGGCGGAACACCGATGGGTAACGTTAGGCATGTCCTGCATGGCACGCAAAACACAGCGCCGGGCAAATAGGCCCGGCGCTGTGTTGACTGCCGTTGATTAGAAGCTGTAAATGGCGTCGAACTGCAGGCGGTTCAGGAAAGGATCCTGGCGGCCTGCCGGCAGGCCGGTGGCCTTAGCAGCGTTTTGCAGCCTCACATCCAGAGTGCGGCCAATCCACTGCGTAAAGGCGAGTTGCAGGTTCTGGCGCAGCTTGTATTGCAGGTAGAGATGGTGCTGCAATACGTTGGTGGGTGCGCGCTGGTCACTCTCATTGAAGGAGCCGATGACCGAATCCTGCTCCTGGCGCAGAAAGGCGTAGCCGAAATTCCAGTCGCCCTTGTTCCTCTGCTGTCCGAGTCCACCTTCCACGTAGTACACGTGAGAACGATTAGTGGCAGCACGGGTGTTCACCAGGTACTCACCGGTCAGGTTGAAGGGGAATCGGGGCATGGGCGTTTTGATCACATTATTGATGATCAAATCTGAATACAGGAATTGCGACAGGACGTGCCGGTTGCCTGCAGCGTCAGTGAAGGTCGCGTTCGTCAGTCCGTTGGGAGCAAACGGGCCCACCGTGGCATTGCCAGTCACTGCGGGCGCGGCATTCAGAATCGAATCAATGTTGCGCCAATTGAGGGCCGTATAAGAAGGCGTCATGGTCCAGAGATGTCCCAACTGCAGCCGCGAGGAAACCTGTCCACCAGCGGCGAATGAATCCACGCCTTTGCTCACTTCGTTGAAGAAGAGCTGCATGCCCATCGCCGTGAAGTTCTTCACAAAACCCGCATTGTTGATATCCCATGAGAGCTTCTCGCTGAAGCCTTCAGGATTCAAGTCAGGATCGAGCGTGACCGAAGTGCGGTTCCACGTGTAGGCGAACTTTCCACCAGTAAGCGAGAGCCACTTGTGCTTCACTGGATTGTAAGTAATAAATCCACGGTCAAATCCAATGGTCTTTTTTTCGAAGAAGTTGGTAAGCGTTTCATTGGTGGAGACAGGATCGGTCAGGACGCCTGAAGCTACGTAAAGACCTGCGGTGAAATCCTCATTGATTCTTCCATCCACGCCAAAGCGCAGGCGAATGCGCTCGCGAAAACGGGGTGCGCAACTGGGCCTAACGCAGCCGTTGAAATCCTGGAAGAAATCTTCCTGGCGGACACGCACGTCGCCATTGAAGCGAAAGCGCCCCAGCACTCCCTCCACCGCCGAGACGCGCTTCTGGTCTTCCTGGGTGCTGAGCGCACTGTTGGTCTGATTCAGCTTGAGGTCGGCCACGTCAGCCTGGAGACTTTTGATCGTTTCATCCTGAATGGCAGAAGCACTCGAGGTGCTCTCACCGCCACTGACTGCCGGTGGGGTGACATGCAGTTGCTGCGTGAGCTGCTCAATCCGGCTGTCCCGCTGGGCCATGGCCTGCTGAAGCTGCTTGAGTTGCTCCTGCTGCTGGGCCATCGCTTCCCGCAGCAGGCGTACTTCTTCAGCAGTAGCAGCGGGTGGGGCTGGCGCAGGCATGGGTGCGGCCGCAGGCGAATGACGGGCTTTTGCCCTTTTTACTGTCGCCTTCACCGCGGTAGCATTCGCTGCCCGAATTTTGGCGGCAGTCTTTGGGGCGCTCGACTGGGCAGAGCACATCAGCCCCAGCGCGAGCACAATAACGGCGAGTTTCGAACCTGGCATCATCTCTCCTTGTGTCTCCTTATGAATAAATTGCGTGCTCTCTCGCGAGGGGCAAACTACTTGATCTGGGCGAGAGCAGCCTTCTCTTTTTCGACCGCCCTTTGCGGCAAAGGCGCATAGCTGAGAGAGGAAGTCATGGACTGGCCTTCGCTCAGCATCCAGCTAATGAACTCTTTGATCATCTTGCCTTTATTGGCATCTTTGGCGTGCACGGGAATCAGCAGCCAGGTAAAGCTTGCGATTGGGTAAGCGTTTTTCCCGGAGCGTTGGTAATGGAGACGCGGAAGTCTGACGGCATACTCTTCAGTGACGCAGCGGCCGCTGTGGTGCTTTCAAGACTTGCCTTCACAAAATCTCCGGAAGCATTTTTGATGCTAACATAGGAAATATTGTTCTGCAGAGCGTAGATGAGCTCAACAGAACCGATGGCTCCATCCATCTGCCGCACCATTCCCGCAACTCCTTCATTACCCTTCGCGCCAATGCCCACAGTGTTCATCCGTCATCGGGCCGTCGCTGGCGCCGAAATCCCCGGTGCCGGCCTGAAGCTGCCGGATGCCGCCGCCGCTGCCGATCGACTGATAGTTGATCTGAATATCGGAGTGCGCCTTGTGATATTCGTTGAACCACTGCGGTAAATCCGGATGTGCTGCTTTTCCACACCCACGCACTCTCGCTCGTCCATGAATTCATCCAGCATTAACAAAGGGTTCACGCCCTGTCAATCTCCAGCCGCTAGGCTTTCCTCTGCTTCGTTCGCGAAGCACAGAAAGCCAATCAACGGAGGAAGTATGGTATTCAGGCGCACCCCCCAGAAGTGGCAGGCAGGGTTAAGTCTTTCCCTTGCTATGCTGATGCTGCTGCTTAATCAGGCCTGGAGCGAAGACGGCTCCCGGAGCGCAGAAGAGCGGGCCACCGCAACGCCCATCAAACACGTCATCGTCATCATTGGCGAAAACCGCACCTTCGATAATATCTATGCCACCTATGTCCCGAAACATGGCACCGTGTCTAACCTGCTCTCCAGGGGCATCATCAACGCGGATGGAACACCCGGACCGCATGCCGATCTGGTCAGACAATTTTCCCTGCAGACAATCAACCTCGTCAGCTATCGATCCCGTTGATGTGCTGATCGGCACCGGCGGTGACTGGTATTGCGACATCTGCAATCCCTTCCAGTACGCCACCTCCATCATGGGCGACCCGGTGCAGCGCAAGGCACATATCAAAGACGCTACTGATTTCTTTGATGAACTCAGCCATGGCCATCTGCCTGCGGTTTCCTACCTGAAGCCGGATAGCTTTGGCGACGGCCATCCTGCCAGCTCCAAGCTCGATATCTTCGAAGGCATCGTGCAGCGCGTTCTCGATGGCCTGAAGGCCCACCCTGAACTGGCCGAGAGCACCGCCTTCTTTATTACCTTCGACGAAGGCGGCGGCTACTATGACTCCGGATACATGCAGCCTCTCGATTTCTTCGGCGATGGGCCGCGCATTCCCATGATCATCGTCTCACCCTTCACCAGGGGAGGACACATCAGCCACATCTACGCCGATCACGCCTCGTTCCTGAAATTCATCGAGCGCAACTGGCATCTGAAACCCCTGACCGCACGCAGCCGCGACAATCTGCCCAACCCGATTGCCGCCCCTGCCAATCTCTATATGCCTTTGAACAGCCCTGCCGTGAGCGATCTTTTCGATATGTTCCATTTCGACCGCGACCAAGATCATCACGACAGAGATGACAACGACCGCTAGGGCCTCTCGCGCGTCGTTGACTCACACTGATGCCGTACAGATGCGAACTGTACGGCATCAGTTATTTCTGGCGGTTTCCCTCCGCTTACTCCCTTCCTCTGTATTGCTAACAATCAAATTCGTTCCCAACCGGCGAAGAATTTCTGGGGTCTTTCTGCCTTATCCAATCTTCTGCACGATTTCATGCCCCCAGGAAAATTTGGGGGGCAAATTTTCTTTGCTTGCTGGCGCTCTTTAGTGCTACTGTTTATTGCGTTACAGTCCCGGTGCCATCCGCGAGGGCGTAAACTTTCGTGGTATTTGCCCCATACGCCTACAGGTTCACGGGACTTTTCAACTTTACGAAATGCAGCCACGTCCGTATTCGGCAGGTAGTTTCGGTGGTCACCGTCAGGAGAGCTTCGTGCAAAGTGTAGTTTTTTCTAAATTGCTCGGCGGATTTAGGTCGCCGAAAATGCGCTCCAGGTCGTCGAAAAATCCGGTTAGATCGTCGATAGCCTGCCGTTACCTCGGTCTTTTCAACAAACCGCATCTCTTCCTAACGCTTCGAAGTGTTAGAAATTCTTGAAGTGTTAGGAAAATCCTCAATATGGCGCGGGGCCTAACACTCTAACGCTCTAACACTTTGTTTTCCCGTGTTGAAACATCTGCTCTCAGTACATGCTGAAAATCATGCCATGTAACATCAAGCAGATTCTTGGTGCTATTGGCGTCAATGCAAAAACCCAGAGCACAAGAATTCCCCGATTCAGGTTTAACTTCCTCTTCCACCTCATTCATGCCGCAGGGCGGTGAGCGGGTCTACCCTGGCGGCGCGGCGGGCGGGAGCGTAGCAGGCCAGAAGCGCAATCAGCAGGAGCGCAGTTCCGGCGGCTGCGATCACTGCCGGCTGCGCAGGATCTATGCCGAACAACAGCGAACGGATCACCTTGAGCAGCGCCAGCGATGCGATCAAACCCACAGCCATGCCGGTGGCCGCCAGCAGAGCGCCTTGCTTCAACACCATGTACAGGATGTGCCGGTAGCGGGCGCCCAGAGCGATGCGCACTCCAATTTCGTGCGTCCGCTCGGCCACTGCGTAGGAGAGCTGCGCAAACAGTCCTGCGGAAGCCAGCACGAGCGCCAGCAACGAGAAGATTGCCAGCAACCAGAGCGCGAAGCGGCGGTTGCCTTCGTAATCGGCCACGATCTGTTCCATCGTGGTAATGCCGTAGACCGCCTGGGCGGGATCAACGGTGTTGATGGCCTGCCGTAGGTCTTTTGTCATGGCCAGCGGATCTTTCTGGGTGCGCACCGCCAGGGTCATGGTAGCCGTGAGATAAGCCCAGGTGGATTGCTGGTAAGGAAGGTCCAGTTCCGGCAACGACGGCTGATTTCGTCCGGCCTGGCGCGCGTCTTCAACAACACCCACGATGGTCAACCATTGCGGCTCGTCGATCATGGAAATTTGCCGTCCTACTATCTCCTGGCCGGGCGAATACCGCCGGACAAACGTTTCATTGACCACGGCTACGCGCGGGGCATCTTCCGAGTCGGATGGTGTAATCAGCCGTCCACGCAGCAGCCGGATACCAAGTGCGCGATAGTAACCGGAGCTTACAGCCCGGACTTCGGCCCAGGATTCATCCTGCCCCGATGCAGGATGAGATGAGAACCGAAAATCAGAGGTGGTACCAACTGCCTGCATGGGCAGATAAGTAATCACTCCGGCAGCCTGCACACTGGGCAGGGCTGCAATGCGCGCCATTGCCGGCTCTACCAGCAGTGAAAGAGGATGCCGGGGCGAATATTTTTTTGCAGAAACCGGCAGTCGCATGGTAAGCACCTGATGAGAGTCAAACCCCGGATAGATGCGTGAGAGGTGCACGAAGCTTTCCACCAGCGCGCCGGTGCCCACCAGCAACAGGAAAGCGCAGGCGATCTGCACCGCCACCAGGATGCGCTGGGCGCGTATTCGGGAGCGTCCACTGGCTACGCTGGCGCTGTTCTCTTTGAGCACTTCAGAGACACCCAGCCGCGTGGAACCCCAGCCCACCACCAGGGAGATCAGCAGGGCAGCAAGCGCGGCGATGCCTACCGTGAAACCGGCTACGCGCGGTTCAACACCAGCGGGATTCGAAACAGCGAGATAGTTGTGGCTGACTGAAATCACGCCAGCCACTGTCCAGCGGGTTGCGGCAAATGCCGGCGCGGCGGCCAGGAATGCCAGCAACAATCCTTCGGCAAGAAACTGCGTGAGCAAACGGCCACGGCTCGCGCCAAGAGCAAGACGCACGGCGATCTCGCGGCGGCGCATGGCCGCGCGCGAGAGCAACAGGGTGGCAACCTTGGCGCAGGCGATCAGGAAGACGAAGCCGACCACGATGAATGCAACCAGCAGCCCATTGCGCATCCATCCCACCACGGCGGTCTTGAGCGGCACCAGCAATGCTCCCAATTCTTGGTCTTCGGCATACTCTTTGGCCATGCGCGCTGAGATTGCGTCAAGCTGCGCGGTTGCCTGCTCCAGCGTAACTCCGGGACGCAACCGCCCGATGACAAGAAAGTCGTGGGCATCACGGCGCAGCTCGGGGCCAACCGGCGCCAGCGGAACCCAGAGTTGTGTCAGCCGGTCGGGATAGTGGAATCCCTTTGGTGCAATGCCGATCACCGTGTAGTTTTCCTCGCTGATCTGGATATCACGGCCAACCAGAGCGGGGTCGCTGCCGAATTCCTGCACCCACAGGTCATATCCCAGCACCACCACGTGTTCGTGTCCAAGTGTGGCTTCATCTGCGGTGAAGCCGCGGCCCTGTGCAAGAGGGGCTTCCATTACGTCAAAGAAATTTGTGGAAACGCGAGCCGCGGCAAACGCTCGCGCTTCAGATTTGTTCTGCAGGCTCAATCTGCGTGCAGCGTAGCCAGCCATGCCCGTAAACGTGCTGTTCTGGCGCTGCCAGTCGCCCAGGTCGCTGGTTGACATGCTGCCGGTCCAACCCTTCCCGTGAGTGCGCCAGATCTGCACCAGTTGTTCGGAATGGGAAAAAGAAAGCGGCTTCAACAGCACGGCATTCACAATGGAGAACACGGCGGTGTTCGCGCCGATCCCGAGCGCCAGGGTCAGGACAACGGCCGCCGTAAGTTTGGCGTTCTTTCTCAGCACGCGGGCGCCGTAGCGAAAATCCTGTAGCAACTGCTCCAGCCGGACAAAACTCCATACCTCACGGGTCTGCTCCGTAAGCCGGGCCACATTGCCGAACTTGCGCACGGCCGCGTAATGGGCTTCTTCCGGTGACATGCCGCGATCGATATTGTCCTGGGTCTCCATGGCAATGTGTTCGGCCATGTCACGTTCCAGGTCGTGCAGCATGCGCTTGCGGCGTCTCATGACTTGCTCTCCTGCTCGCCGGGCCGGAGAATCCGTCCAATGGCGGCCGCGAACCTGTCCCATTTAGTGGTCTCCAGCGCGAGTTGCTTCCGGCCTTTGGCCGTGAGCCGGTAGAACTTGGCGCGGCGATTGTTTTCAGAGATACCCTCTTCGGCCGTGATCCATCCGCGCTTGATCAGCCGGTGAAGCGCCGGATAGAGGGAGCCCTGCTCGACCTGCAGCACTTCATCAGAGTTGTATTCGATGGCTTTGGCGATGGCATGGCCATGGACTGGGCCCAGCAGGAGGGTGCGCAGGATCAGCAGATCGAGGGTACCTTGCAGCAGTTCGGTTCGCTGTTTTTCTTCTTTAGTAGACATTCTGGGGGAAGATACTGCTTGCTCTAGTAGAATGTCAAGGGGAAGGAACAAGCTGCTGGCTTTTAGCTAAACCTTGCCCTAATGGAACGTACCCAGTGAACAAGGCGGGGCACAAGCAAAAGCCCTGGGAAAGAGTCATCCGCGCAGCCGGGGGCGGCTGCGCTCCATAAACACTCCTCCGTGGGTCTCATATACACTGCTCCATAGACACTATGGATAGAATCCAGGCCGCGCGAAAATTAACACTCCTTTCATATACCATTGGTAGTATGCGCGGTTAATTGAGAATCATTTTGCCCATGAAAAGGTCTGTGGACGATCCGTCCTTATATATCAATCGAGAGGCCTCCTGGCTGGCTTTCAACCGGCGCGTGCTGGAAGAAGCCAATGACGACCGTAATCCGCTTCTGGAACGTGTGAAATTTCTGGCCATCAGCGCCAGCAACCTCGATGAATTCTTCGAGGTCAGGGTCGCCGGATTGCTGCAGCGCATTGAAGACGGGTTCATCGATTCCGGTCCGGATGCGCTCAGCGCCCAGCAGGAGCGCGAACTGATTGCGCGGGAGACGCATGAGTTTGTAGAACAGCAGTACGAATGCTGGAACAAGCAGTTGCTGCCGGCGTTGGCGCGGGAGAACATCCGCGTTCTCGATCTCAAAGACCTTGCCCCGGAGCAGGTGGAATTCATCGATGAATATTGCCAGAAGGAAGTCGATCCACTGCTGACGCCGGTCACGGTCGATCCTGCGCACCCGTTTCCAAGGGTACTGAATAAAGCCCTGTGTATCGGCCTGCTGCTGAAACGCAAACGGCGCGCCGCCGGCACCTACATCGGTGTAATTACAGTTCCGCGGGTGCTGCCAAGGCTGGCGAGGCTGCCCTCGAGTTCCGGTATTCATTACATCTTTCTTGCCGACCTGCTCACACATTATGCGGCGCGCATGTATCGCGGGTATGACATTCTTTCGGTTGCATCATTCCGTGTAACCCGCAACAGCAATCTCTACCTGGAAGAAGAAGAGAGCCGCAACCTGCTGGAAAGCGTGCGCACGGAGCTGCATAGGCGGCGCAAAGGCGATGCCGTGCGCCTGGAGATCGACGCTGATGCCCATCCGGAAATTGCGGCCCGATTGCAGCAGACGTTTGAGCTCGAAGACTGGCAGATCTTCCACACCCCGGGACCGGTGAATCTTTCCCGGCTATTTCATTTCTACGAATTCACCGAGCGTCCCAACCTCAAGTACAAGCCATTCATTACCCGTGAGCTGCGCCTGCCCGCCAGCAGCAGCAATATTTTTGCGGAAGTGCGCAAGCATGACATTCTGCTGCACCATCCGTTCGACTCATTTGACGCGGTGGTGGATTTCATCGAGAGCGCCGTGACCGATCCGGCGGTGATCTCGCTCAAGCAGACGATCTACCGCACCAGCGAGAATTCCCCGATTGCCGAGGCACTGATCGCGGCGGCGGCGGAAAAAGAGATCATCGCAGTGCTGGAGCTGAAAGCCAGGTTTGACGAGGCCACAAACATCGAGTGGGCACGCAGCATGGAAGATGCCGGGGTGCAGGTCTATCACGGACTGGTGGGCCTGAAGACCCATGCCAAGCTCGCCCTGATCGTAAGGCACGATCCTGATGGCGTGACGCGACGGTACGTGCACATCGGAACCGGCAACTACAATCCCGTCACAGCGCGCTTCTACACCGATATAAGCTTGCTGACTGCCTCTCCGCAGATCACGGCCGCCGTGCATTCGGTGTTTCACTATCTCACGGCTCATGCCGAGGCGCAAAGCTATGCGCCGCTCGCGATTTCACCGGTAGACCTGGCGACCACCACTCTTTCACTCATCATGCGCGAACTGGAGCATGCCCGCGAAGGCCGGCCCGCGCGCATTGTTGCCAAAATGAATGCCCTGCTCGATAAGAACGTGATTCAGGCGCTCTACCGCGCCTCGCAGGAAGGAGTAAAGATCGAGCTGATCGTGCGTGGCATGTGTTCCCTGAGGCCGGGTGTGCCGGGCATCAGCGAAAACATTGCGGTGCGCAGCATTGTAGGCCGGCTCCTGGAGCACAGCCGCATCTTTTATTTTGCCAACGGCGGCAAAGAAGAAATCTATATCTCAAGCGCCGACTGGATGCCGCGCAATCTATATGAGCGCGTGGAAGTACTGGCCCCGGTGCTCGACATCCAACTGAAAGACCGGATCAAAGATGAGATACTGGCTGCCTATCTTGCGGACAATATCAAGGTGCGTTTCCTGGATCGCAGCGGGCGCTACGTGCGGCCCACACGCCGCAAGCCGGGCGAGATTTTCAGCTCACAGGATTTCCTGATTGCAACGGCGGAAGGGACGGCTACGGTGAGTGATATTCCGGAGCCGCTGGAGTACAGGCCGAAAATGCCGGTGCGGAAAAAGCGTGTGGTGCACCATTAGATCGGGCCATCGGGTGATCTGAAATCGGGTCATCGGAAACCAGTACAAGTAAGGTGAACTGCTCCTGAACGAATATGACCATTTATTTTTTACGACATGCGGCGGCGGGGAAGAAGACGCTCAACTCCAGGAAAGATGAGAAGCGTCCTCTGGATGATGAGGGCATTCTGCAGACGCGATACATCGGAAGAATGCTGGCGCAGCTCGATGTGCGTATAGATCACATCATCAGCAGCCCTTTGAAACGCGCCACGCAGACTGCATCGATGGCTGCTAATGAGCTGGCCTTTGAGACTCCCATCAAGGTAGAAGACGCGCTTCGTCCGGAAGCGAAGTTCGAGGAGTTTCAGGCCATGCTGGCGCGCTACAAAAAATCTGAAGCCATCATTGTGGTTGGGCACAATCCCAGCTTCGCTGAGTTCCTGAGCAGGAGCATTTCTGAATCCACGGGCGCGGCGCAGATTGAATTCAAAAAAGGCGCAGTTGCAAAGGTGGAGATGAACGGAAGGACCGGCACGCTGCACTGGCTGGTCACACCCAGGATCGCTCGCGAGCTTCAGACGGACCTTAAGAGAAGTTCGCGGCCAAAGACCTCGCGGAAATAAGGCACCTCTTTTTCCGCTGCCCACAATTCCAACTCAGCCCCGGCTTTGCTGGCTTTCACCGAAATGGTAATGTCTCCGCCCCGCGCAGCCGCCTGAACAGAATGCACGGCGGCGCGGCGGCCCTGGTTCAAGGCGCGAGCCAGGCGAAGAATGGCTGTCGCCTTGATCACCTCTCCCCGTAATTGAGCCGGTAATAACTTGATGAGACGCTCACGAATGTCCGGCCGCGAGCTGCCCTGGAAGCGCGCAATCACGGCGATCATCTGCCGCTGCACCGGCGTGAATCCAAACAGCTCGGATTGCGAAATGATGTAGTAGGTGTGGCGATGGCGGCCTACGGGGTTGATGTATGCGCCCACTTCGCAGAGCAAGGCGGCGGCGCTGATCCACTCGCGAAATCCTCGGTCGAGCCGGTGCACAGAGCGAAGCTGATCAAACAATGAGAGCGCCAACTCGCGCACGTGCTCGGAGTTGGCGGCATCGATGCGATAGCGGCGGCCCAGATTCATGAGCACATCCTGGCGGTCGGCCTCAAGTTGCTGGTGGGAACGCGTGTGCTGGTCGTATTCAGCGGCCATTTGCGCGAGCAGGCCGTCGCGCAGTCCCAGAGGCGAGTAGCGAAAACTCTTCAGCCCGCAGGAATCCAGCACGTGTTCGAAAACCGCGGCGCCTGCGACAATGATTTCCGCGCGCTTGGGATTGATGCCCTTGATGGTTGCGCGCTGCTTCTCTGACAGCGCAGCCAGACGCTGAAACAATTTCCCTGCGGCAGTCGTGGTCACCGCGTTGCGAGAGAGCTTGAGCGATTGGGCGGCTTCGGCCAGCGCCGCCGCCGTGCCTGAAGTGGCAATGGCGGTCTGAACATGCGTTTGCACTAACTGGCGCGGGATGCGGGCCACCTCTTCGGCAATGAATTCACGCAGCCGGTTGAGTTCATCTTTTCTGGGAGGATCATGGTCGAGAAACTCTTCGGTCAGCCGCACGGACCCCAATGGAAGAGTAACGATCTCCTTGATGTGTCCTTGCTGGGAGTAGGTCAGTTCACAGCTTCCGCCACCAAGATCCATCAGCAGCAGCGCCCCCGGGCGTCCGCGCAGGTTGGCGATTACACCAAGATGGATGAGGCGGCCCTCTTCAAGGCCGGAGATGATTTCGATCTTCCATCCGGTGGCGGAGCGCACCCATTCGGCGAAGACGCGTCCATTGTTGCTGTCGCGCATGGCGCTGGTGGCCACGACGCGGATGCGGTCTACCGCATAGCTCTGGGCAGTCCGGTGAAAACGCCGCAGCACCTTGAGAGAGTGCGCCATGGCCTGAGGATCAAGGCTGCCGTCACGAAAGACACCTTCGCCCAGCCGGGTAACTTCGCGATCTTGATGAAGAGGAATGAGCCGGGCCTTCTGCAGTTCAGCAATGCTCAGGCGGACGGAATTGGAACCGATATCGACAGCGGCAAAAACCGGCATTCGTTAGCTTTGATGATTTATCGAATGTGTATGTCTCTATGCCCGCTGGACCAGCATAGTTACAGGAGCGGCGGAACGAGGCTGCTTTCTGGCTGCGTGAGCGCCGGTAGCAAAAAGGCCGGTCACCGTGGAAGCTGCGACAGCATATTTTGCGGCCATGAGAGCGCGGATTTCTGTCAGCAGCGGGCAATTCACGCGATCGGCAAAGTGCTTTTCCGCAGTCTTCACCAGGGTCTCCCAGTCGTGCCATGTGCCGATTGCGTCCTGGACTGCTTTCATGGCTGCCAGAAACTGCTCCTGCTGAAGAGACTCCCCCGCCAGTTCGGCTGTATAGCGAATGCGCTTCAGGTCAAGGCGCAACTGGTGCAGCCTGGCCGGTTTCAGGGGCTGCCCCTGGCCGTAGCCCGCCGCCAGCTTTGATAATTCTGCTTCGGCCCGCTGCAGAGGAACTGTCATTTCTTCCGGAGACTGAACCGGCCTGAGTTTGTCCGTGATCTTTTGAAGCCGGGCAGCTACACGGGAATCGGAAAGTTTCCTGATCAATGCAGCCAGACGGCGCACCTGGCGCATGCGCTTGCGGTTCAGCAACTGCGTCAACATTCGCCGGTCGAGAGCAGTAGAGCCATTACTAATCTCGCTGAGAAGCTGAATCTGCACGTCAATGTCTCTTATCTTGCCGGCGCGCTTGCGCACACCTGCAATTTCTTCCAGCGCTTTCTGCTGTTTTTTGCTGAGCTTTGGTTGCGAATACTCGATAAGACTTTCAACCCGGCGGATGGTGGTGCGCAGCCTGTGCACACCTTTGGGCGAGACGTCTTGCTGAAGTTTGGAAACAGCTTTGAGCAGGTCTGTTTTCAGACCCGTGGCTTTCTTTTGCAGTTCTGACATTTGTGGCTTCAAAGATATACGTGCCCTTCCGTCGTGACAAGTGGCAATGCGAATTGCACAGGGTTTGATGCAGTGGAGAAGCTGCTAGCTCCTGGCTGCTAGCTTCCAGCAAAAGCTTTGCCATGAGTTAGCTATCCCTTATTTTGCTGCTTTTCTTTGCGCTTGCGCCGCTGCTTGGGGTGCACCAGCCAGGCAATACCAATGCTCAACACATAGAGGCCGATCAGGGGCGCGGCATAGATCGTCATGTTCAGGGGATCGGTGGTCGGCGTAAGTATGGCGGCCACGACAAAGAACAGGAATACGGCGCCGCGAATATGCTTGAAGAGGAACTTGGCATCCACCACGCCCATCATGGCGGTAAACCCGATTACGATCGGTAATTCAAAAATAATGGCCAGTCCCAGAATGATGGTGAGCCACAAATCCACGTATTCGGTGATGGTGATGACCGGCTTGAAGTCGCCGCCATATCCGATCAGGAAGTCCAGTGCGACCGGGAAGACGATCTTGTGTCCAAAAAGCCCGCCGCTCAGGAATAACCCTACTGACAGGATCAGGAAAGGGATGACAAAGCGTTTTTCCCGGCGGTACAGTCCCGGCGAGATGAATAACCACACCTGGTACAGGATGACCGGCGAAGCAACAAAAATCCCGGCATATAACCCGACCTTCATGTACATGTTGAACGGGTCTGTAGGATTCAAGTAAGCCAGATGAGGGTCGAGATTATGGGCCTTGAGTGCCGCAGTTAGAGGGGCCTGCATCCACTGGAATATATATCCGGCGAATTTCCAGCAGGCAAGAAAGCCAACCACCATGGAAATCAGAGAGATAATAACGCGCTTGCGCAACTCTTCCAGGTGCTGCAGAAGACCCATGGAGCCTAACTGCCGTTCTTCTTCCTGAGGCTGTAAGTCTGTTCCTACTGCAACATTAGGCATCGTAATCCTGAGGGGGGATGGTAGTCTTGACGCGTTCGGTAAGGCGGCTTATAGCGGAGGCTATGGAGTTATGTTCCTCGGTGAGATCAACGCCTTCTTTCACCGTGTCTTTCACACCCTTAGCAGTTTCTTCCAACTCTAACTTGTTGATTTCCTGATGAATCTGGTTCTGGAAATCGCTGCTGGCGCGCTTGAATTCGGCCATAAACTTGCCCATTTCGCGGGCGATCTCCGGCAGTCGGCGTGGCCCGAACAAGACCAGGGCGATCAGCACCAGGAAAGCGACTTCAGAGAAACCGAGGTTCATAGGTTTTGTGTAGGAATAATCATACAGCGGAATTGCTGCTTTTGTGCTTCCATTTCCATAAAAATTACGTCTCTCTTAATGTTGAAAACACTGGTGTTTACTTAGTTCTAACGGGGATTTGGGTGGCCCCCAGGCATAGGCTGGAAAGGGAGATGTAAAGCCTTCTAAAGAGGCAGTTTCCACATCCTTTCTCCGCATCCAGGGGGCTTTGGGGAGCATCTTACAATGGACGGCCTGAGCCTTGTTGGCCAGTGTTATACTTTCAACACGATTCCGGAATCTGAGGAACCTCAATAATGTCTCGTAGTTCGCGTCGTTCGCGTCGTTCGCTCTTCTTTATTCTTCTCGTTATTCTTGTGTGCGGCTTTCTGGGCGTTGGCTTCAGCCAGAGAAACAGCTCGGCTCCAACGGCCGATAATGACGTTCGCGACAACCTGCGCCAGTTCGCCGAGATTTATGATCTCGTAGAGCAGAACTATGCAGAGCCGGTGAACGCCGACAAAGCCATCTACAACGGCGCGATCCCTGGCATGCTCCACGTGCTCGATCCGCACTCCAACTTCTTCGATCCCAAGTCGTACTCGTCATTGCGCGAAGAGCAGCGCGGCAAATATTACGGCGTGGGAATGACCATTGCCCCGCGCAATAACAAGGTCATCGTGCTGGCCCCGTTTGTGGGCACGCCTGCTTACAAAGCCGGCATTCGCCCCGGCGATGTGATCATTGCCGTGGACGGCAAGCCCACCGACAACTTGAACGCCGGTGACGTGGCCGACATGCTGAAGGGTGCGAAGGGCACCAACGTACACATCACGATTTTGCGCGAGGGCTCAGACAAGCCCCTGGAGTTCAACGTGGTGCGGGATGAGATTCCCCGCAACAGCGTCGATCTGAAATTCGAATTGCGGCCGGGCGTCGGTTACATGCATGTGAGCAGCTTCAATGAGACCACCGAGCACGAGGTGGAAGATGCGCTCGATGAGTTCGGTGACATGAAAGGCATGGTGCTCGACCTGCGTGGCAACCCCGGCGGGCTGCTGAATGAAGGCGTGGGCGTGGCTGATAAGTTCCTCAAAAAGGGACAGGTCATCGTCTCGCATCGCGGCCGCAGTTCACCGGAGAAGATTTATCGCGCTGCCCACGGCAACGGCGGCAGGGACTTTCCTCTCGTGGTCCTGGTAAACCGTGGAACGGCTTCAGCGGCTGAGATTGTTTCAGGCGCGATTCAGGATCATGATCGCGGCCTGATCGCCGGTGAGACTACCTTCGGCAAAGGCCTGGTACAGACGGTTTTCCCGCTCTCACAAGATACAGGCCTGGCGCTCACCACCGCGAAGTACTACACGCCCAGCGGACGCCTGATCCAGCGTGACTATAACGGCGTTTCGCTCTACGACTACTATTACAACCGCGAGCAGGAAGAGAACAACGCAGGCAAAGAAGTAAAGCTGACTGACAGCGGACGGACAGTGTATGGCGGCGGCGGCATCACTCCCGATGTGAAGATCGCCTCCATCAAGACCACCCGCTTTGAAGATTCGCTGCTTCAGAAATATGCCTTCTTCAACTTTGCCCAGCGATACTTGCAGGGACGCAGTGTAGACAAGAGCTTTGAAGTGACCGATGCGGTGCTGCAGGAGTTCCGCAAGTTCCTCGACGCGCAAAAGATCTCCTACACCGAGGCTGACATTAAGGATGGACTCGACTGGATCAAGTCACAGATCAAGAGTGAGCTCTTCATTGCCCAGTTCGGCCAGCAGGAAGGATTGAAGGTGCGCGCCCAGACTGACCCACAGGTGCTCTCTGCGCTGAACCTGCTTTCCAAGGCCAAAGAACTGTCCGACAACGCGAGGCATGTGCTGGCGCAACGCACGGCTGCCGCAACCCAGACCAATCGGTAAACCAACCTTATTAAACGTGCCAAAGCCCGCCTTCCGGCGGGCTTTGGTGTTTATGCCGGTCCAAAAAATGGTGTAAGGCACAGGTGGAAGCCCCGGACTTTAGTCCGGGGACTGGAGTTTCTACATTTTTAGGCCGCTGCGGCAGCGGCTAGTGCTCTGACCGGGTAATTATGGGAGAATAACGAAACTTCTCTCTCGCTTTCGCACGATCAAACTTCCATTGAATCTGAATAGCTTGGCGGTTTACCTCTTGGTTCCAAGCGGACACTTCTTGTTCCAGGCTGGCGATCTCCCCGATTCGTCGTTTGCCCAAGCA
>QHVI01000151.1 GCA_003223515.1 Candidatus Angelobacter sp. Gp1-AA117 | reverse complement strand
GGCAATTTACAAGGTGAACTCCTTTCAGTTCACAAGATCAGGCAGACTTCGCCTGGCGCTCCGAATGACGCGAATAGCGCGAATAGCGCGAATTTGCGCGAATCAGAACATTGGGTAAAAGCGCAGAAAAGACCACAGAAATTCTTTGCGGCTGGGGACGAATTTGATTCTCAGCAATGCAGAGGGCGCGCCCTTCGCGGTTCATGTCAGCCCAAGAATTTGCTGACGATGGAGACGATCACGCCTGCGCCGGCCAGATGTACCGGGCCGGGAAATTTCAGGAGTGGTGCAGTGTTAAGGCCGTTGGAGGTCACTAGATATACGCCCCAGCACATTGCGCCTATGATCAGGAAACTGCCGATGGAGCCGATGAATTTATTTTCCTTCCGCGGGGCAGCTTTCTTTCTCTGCTGGAAGACAGGCTTGTCTTCATACCCGATGCGGGTGTCTCCCCAGGCATCATTGTAGACTTTCTTGGGAAGTTGCTGCTGCATATCCACCTTCTCTCGCGATTGTGGGGCGTTTCTCCTGTTCCCTACAGTCTTGCCCTATATCGGCATGAAATCAACTAACAAAGTGTCAATTGTTGGTCACTTAGGTGCCAATACCTCTATGTGAGCCTCTGGTTGAGGCGCTCCCGTTCAGGGTGACAAACGGGGAGAGAGCGTCCTGAACCGTAAAGGAGCCATGGTGAGGGTTCGAAACGTGGCCAGGCATATAAAATGGAACTCTCCTTATGGCTCATTTATTCGAACCCCTTCGCTTGCGGGATGTTGAGTTTCGCAACCGGATCATGGTCTCACCGATGTGCCAGTACTCGTCTGTGAACGGGATGGCCAATGACTGGCACTTCGTGCATCTGGGCAGCCGGGCTGTGGGAGGCGCGTCTCTGGTCATGGTAGAGGCTACGGCAGTGACTTCCGAAGGCCGCATCAGCCCCATGGATATGGGCATCTGGAGCGATGCTCACGTAGAGCCATTCCGGCCGATTTTTCGATTCATTACGGAACGAGGGGCGGTTCCGGGAATACAGCTCGCTCACGCGGGCAGAAAGGCCAGCACCGGCGAGCCGTGGAAGGGAGGCCATGCGGTATCAGCCGCCGAAGGGGGCTGGACGCCGATTTACGCTCCCAGCGCGATTGCTTTTGCCGAAGGATGGCAGACTCCCAAAGCTCTCACGGTGACGGAGATTGCAGAGCTCGTGAGGTGCTTTGCCCTGGCGGCGCAGCGAGCCGAGGCAGCGGGGGCAAAGCTGATCGAAATTCATGCGGCGCACGGCTATCTGCTGCACACGTTCCTGTCACCGCTCAGCAATCACCGAACCGACCAATATGGGGGCACGTTTGAAAATCGCACGTGCGCGCTGCGGGAAGTGCTTGCGGCAATCAGAAAGGTGTGGCCGGAGGGTTATCCCATTTCGGTGCGCATCTCGTCCACAGACTGGCATGAAAACGGCTGGATGATTGAAGATTCCATAGCCCTGGCCCGTATGCTGAAGCCACTGGGAGCAGATATCATCGATTGCTCCTCCGGGGGACTGGTGCCAAACGTCAGGATTCCAGTGGGGCCGGGCTATCAGACGCTGTTTGCGCAACGTATCCGGCAAGAAGGCGAAATCCCCACCATCAGCGTGGGAATGATCACCGATCCAGCGCAGGCAGATCACATTATCCGCACGGGACAAGCCGACGCGGTGATGCTAGCCCGCCAACTGCTGCGCGATCCATACTGGCCGCTCCACGCCGCCAAAGCATTGGGACACGATATGGCATGGCCGCTGCAATATGAGCGGGCCAAGCCGCGATAATGTTGTGAACTCCCGGGCCTGCGATCAGGAAGCAAAGCACTCACGAGACAGCAGCAGGAGCTAAAGCTCAAATCAATCAGGCGGCACGCCTTTGCCCATCAACACGCAAAAGCGGCGTGCTGGCGGCACCTGTTGAAATCAGTCCCTGTTACTTGTCTCGTGCATGCATCCGTCTACTGCTATGGCTGTTCCTTAAGCCGGTATTACTTCGCCACCAGCCTGCTGGCCTGGTGTTGTGCCACCGCCTGGGCAATCTCATCCGGTCGCTTGATCTCCCGCTGCTCCACGGGAGACGAAAGGACGATGGAAGTTGAGGTTGTTCCAAACGGCGTCAGCCGGTCAATCAGCGATTCGAGGTGCTCCACCGACCGAACATGCACCTTCATGATGAAGGAATCGGCGCCGGTGCCGCGGTGGCATTCCACCACTTCCGGCGAATTCTTCACCACAGTCGTGATTTTTGTGAAGACGTCACCCACGACCGACATGCGGATGAATGCTGTAATCGGCATGCCAACTTTCATGGGATCGACGTCAGCATGGTAGCCGACGATGATTCCGGCTTCTTCCATGCGCTTAACCCGCTCCACAACAGCGGGCGTTGTGAGTCCAACGCGCCTGCCAAGTTCCGCGTAGGACAATCTGCCATTGATCTGGAGCTCATGCAGCAGCTTCCAGCCAATCTGGTCCATCAGTTTGTCGTTTTTGGAGGTGGGCTCCATAGTTCACCTTACAAAATGGGATATACCTAGGCCGAACCGATACATATACTGCAAGGAAATCCGATGAACGGTTTTCCAAATTAAAGATTGGGGCCATTAAACCCCAACTTTCACGGCAAAGCAAGCAGCATCTGAGAAGGTTCTAATGTGATGTATATCGCTTCACGATCCTATCGCGGGCGCCTGGGTGAAGCACATTGCCAGAGCAGCGGTTCGCGAAAAGCATCGGTCCGGACGCAAAACCCCTTGCAAAATGCAGGCGCGAAACACTTTAGGACATATCATTCGCATCACCAGGACAATGCCGGGCACTGTTCCAAAAACCAGAATCAATCGGCCCTTTTCCCTCTTGGGGTCCTATTACCTTCGTAATCCGCGAAGAGCGGATTCAGAGGGAATCAGGAGGGAAAGAGATTTTGCCAGAGAGGTGGATCGCTATTCTTCAGGTTTTTAGAACAAATCGATGAAGAATGTCCGGGTGCAGTGGTTTCACATCAAACTGTTTTGCGTCCTCCCCCTAAACTCCAAGCTGATGGACCGCAAACGCATGCAGAAAGTTGCGAACGAAGGAGCCGCACCGATGTCTACCAGGGAGATTGTGCACACCATTAATAATCAGCTTACGATCGTGATGGGAAGAGCATCGCTGATGGCCGATACCGCGGAAGATCCGGGGACCAGGAGCCGCTGCAAGGAAATCCAAAGCGCCGTTCAGACGATCAGCCGGTTAATCAATCGAATGCCGCAGGAATAGGCGTCAGCCTCGGAACACTCGCGTGAACCGAGTGTTCCAGGCAGATGCAAGGGGCGATTCACCGCAGAAAGCGCCCAATTCAGCTTCATTAGATAAATCAGCAACTTAGGCTAAGCCGCCTGTTTTACCAGGGCGGCTGCTTCTGCCAAGTTGCGCCAGGATGATTTCCGAATCCGGAAACTAACCTGAGAAAACACTTTTCTTTTTCCAGAGTAGCTGTAAACTATGCTCCTTGAAACGGCAACTCTGGTTTCGAAATGCTCGAAAGCCATTCTGAGGCGTGTTACGAGCTCTCTTTATACATACCGTGATCCGGCTTCCTCTGTTTACTTCTTCCCGACAGGTGTAAGCAAATTCCCGATAAAACGAGGTTTCAACAATGACGTCTCCTTCCAAAAAGGTTAGACTCGCGTTCGTTTTCCTGTTCGTTTTGCTTGCTGTGAATTTCCTGGCCGCCCAGGGCATGAGAGAAGGCGGTCTTGACCGCGTTCCCGATGGCCAGCATGGGCCGGGTGCCGGCGTAATGCCGGCGGCTCCGTCTGGTGGTGCTGTCGTCCAGGGCAATGGCATCAACTACCATACCGGCGGCACGGTGCTGCAGGGCAATCCCGTTCCCATCTACATCATCTGGTACGGCAACTGGACGAATGGCCCCAAGCCATCTGACAGTGCAGTCACCACCAGCCTGGTTGAAACTTTCCTGGGCAGCAACGCGCTGGGTGGATCCAGCTATGAGGCCATCAACACGACCTATGGAGATACCACCGGCAACGTCAGCGGTCATCTGAATTTCACCGCTCACGTGTTTGATAATTATTCTTCAGGTACCAAGCTTGCCGACCGCACCCTGCCCACCGTTCTCAGCCACGCATTCAGCGCCGGCTTGCCGAGCGATGCCAATGGCGTTTATCTCATTCTGACTTCTTCTGATGTCAGCGAGAGCTCGGGCTTCTGCCGGACGTATTGTGGCTTCCACACCCATGCCACCATCGGCAGCAAGGACATTAAGTATGCCTTCATCGGCAACGTGGACAAGTGCCCCTCCGGCTGTGAAATTCAGAGCACCGGCCCCAACAGCCCGGCAGCGGCTGTAGGCGGCGCGGATGGCATGATCAATACCATCACCCACGAGACCGAAGAAGCCATCACCGATCCGGACCTCAATGCCTGGTTCGATGCCAGCGGCAACGAAGATGCCGACAAGTGCAATTTCAAGTTTGGTCCGACCACCACTTGCGCTGCCGGCAGCCTCTGCACCTCTGCCGGCATCGGAAGCGCTGCCAAGTTCAACCAGAGCTTTGGCGGGCACGTTTGGATGATCCAGATGGAATGGGAAAACAGCCGTGGCGGCGGATGCGACCAGACGCTCGGCGGTCCCTTCTTCACCAACTAAATCACGCTCCAACCTTGCACAAAGGCCGCCTGCTCAGGCGGCCTTTGTTTTTTCAGTCACAAAGTTATGAGGTATAGGTATTCTGCTGTATCAAGATGAATTCCTGTTTACGAATCTGGAACATTTCCTCTCGATGAGATTCACAATTCCGGAGTTGATGATATTCTCCCGTCCGCTCACACGTTGGAGGGGTGAGCGCATGTAGGGTTTGCTCAAGGAAGACACTTGTTCATACGCTGCGGCTTCTTCTGTTCCTTATTGAAAGACAGTTTCGAAGCAAATTCTCTACAGTGAGGTCAACACATAAATGAGTTCCCCCCTCGGCAAGATCAGAGTTGCTTTGGTTTTTCTATTCGTGATGCTGGCAGTGAATTTCCTGGCTGCCCAGAGATTGAGAGATGATGCGGAAGGCGCTTTGCATGCTTCACCCGATGGCAAGGGTGGATCTGATTCGGAACATGCACTTCCTGAAGCCAAGCCCACTGGCCAGGCAGTTTCGCAAGGTCATGGCATCAACTATCACGGCGGCCCGGTGATGAAGGGTACTCCGAACATCTACATCATCTGGTACGGGAACTGGACCAACGGTCCCCATGCTTCTGACAGCCAGACAACCGTCAATTTGGTTGACGCATTCATCAGCGGGTTAAGCGGCTCCGGCTACATGCGCATCAATACAACTTACGGTGATAACAGCGGCAACGTGAGCGGCAATCTCACACGCTCTACCCAGATTTTCGATACAGGCTCCGCAGGCACAACGTTCAATGATACAGGCCTGCAGGGCATAGTCTCCCGCGCGCTTAACAATGGCAGTCTGCCTCGCGACAGCAACGGCGTTTACCTGGTGCTGACCTCTTCCAACATCAATGAGAGCACAGGTTTCTGCACCCAGTATTGCGGATTCCATACCCACGCCAGCCTGGGTGGAGTGGACATTAAGTATGCGTTCGTCGGCAATCCTGATCGCTGCCCCTCCGGATGCGAGGCTCAGACCACCAGCCCCAATGGCGATAGTGGCGGAGACGGAATCATCAACGTACTCACCCATGAAACCGAAGAAACGATCACCGACCCAGATCTGAATGCCTGGTTCGATTCCAGTGGCCAGGAAGATGCCGACAAGTGCAACTTCCGTTTCGGTCCTACCTCAACGGCCAGCAACGGCTCCAAGTTCAACCAGACCTTTGGCGGCCACAATTGGCTCATCCAGATGGAATGGGAGAACAGCCGGACCGGTGGTTGCGACCAGACGCTTGGTGGCGCATTCCACTAAACAACAGCCTGCAACACAGAGCCGCCCGATTCATCGGGCGGCTTTTTATTGTTGAATAAGTCGTTAGTTCTTAGTATTTAGTAGTTAGGAAAACCGAAAAATCTTACCGCTGATCCACGGCAAGCCGGGATAGGTGATACTGATGAAACTGATTAACACTGATCGATTTCATTGAGGGACAGTGCTATGAACTGGCATGGGGCCTCTCAATAATTTTTGCAAAGATTCTCGGGCGCAGCCGAGGGCGGCTAATGCCACTTACATTGCACATTCGAGCATGAATTTAAAAGAATTTTCGCATGGGCGGGCAGCAGCGGGGCAGATTCCTCCGCCCTACTCACGCGCTGAAGAAAACGCGCGTGAGCTTAACGGGCGTTCGGAATGACATCTCTCATTGGGATACAGCATGGTGTCCCTAAAGTAAGTGACATTAGCCGAGGGCGGCTGCGATCCATAAGATTTTGGTCCTATTGAAGTATCCAGTTTGGTTTTGGGTTCATCATAAGAGGAGAATTTATGCGTCTTTCTTCATACTTGTTGGTACTCATTGCTTTTAGCGCTTTGGCCTACGCGCAGCAGACTACCCCAACCAAGCCACTAGCTACTCACCCGCCACAACAGACCAACACCACGCCGTCTGCGGCACAGGGCGCTCCGGCGCCAGCCCCGCGTCCGGGGCATATCGTAACCGGCACCCGGCTGGTCTCGATCTTTTCGCGCATGGAGAACGAATTCTTCACTGCGGTGCAGAAGAAAGATAAAGATGCCGTTGAAAAAATGTGCACTGATGATTTTTCCATCTGGATGCCCAATGAAAGCGGCGATCCTCTGCCACTGGAGGACTGGCTGCAAAGCATGGCCACCGACTACACCCTGAAATCTTTCAAGATTCGCCACATGTCTGCTCATGACCTGGGCGGGCCGGTGGTGGTCAAATTCGAGGTGGGCCAGATGGCCGAGTACAAAGGGAAAGAAGAAGGCGGCGAATATTTCGTGGTGGATGTATGGATGAAAGACGGAGACTCGTGGAAAGTTTCCGACCGCTATATTTCCAGGTACAGTGCTGCCAAACCTGCAGCGACTCCGGTGAAACCTACGGGGAAACAATAGATGCAACCGCAAAGGACGCAACGCAGCAGAGCCGCAACCAAAGCAGCCTCGCAGAATTGCCAAAATTGCCAAAATTTGTAATTGCCAAAAGTTGAAAAACCTAAACTAAGGGTACCCGAAAATTTGCGCGAAAAAGCACGATTTAAGATCTCTTAGCAGTGCGAAGATAGCAAGCCCAGGAAGATGATTCGCGTGAACTGGCGTGATTCGCGTTATTCGCGGCTTCTTTTCTGCTCTGCGCCTTACTGTTATGGTTAAGCCATGCAATCAGCCTTTGGCCACCCGGGAGTTCCACCCACATGGTCTGCCAGTTCCAAAGACGGCATGGGGACAGCTTATTCCACCTCCAGCCGGGTATGGTTCACGCTGGCGCGCGGCATTCTCACAGAGATTTACTATCCGACCATCGATCGCCCGCAGATTCGCGATGCCCAATTCCTGATTACCGATGGCGAGACGTTCTTCCACGAAGAAAAACGCGACCTCGCCACCCGCGTAGAGCGCATCGAGGCCGAGACGCTGGGGTACCGCACCAACAGCGCCGATCCTGAAAAGCGCTACCAACTGACCAAAGAGGTGATCTCCGATCCGCATCAATCGTGCGTGCTGGTACACGCCAAGATTGCGGTTTCGAAACAGTGGCAGGAGAAGATCAGGGTTTATTTCCTGCTGGCGCCGCACCTGGAAGTTGGCGGCTGGAACAATTCAGCACAGAAGACGGAAGTTGCCGGAAGGAACGTACTGCTTGCCTGGAAGAACAGCACGTGGCTGGCAATGGGATGCAACCATGACTTCCGGCGCGCCTCCTGCGGCTTTGTGGGCTTCAGCGATGGCTGGCAGGACATCAACAACAACTTCACCATGGACTGGGAATTTGAGCGCGCCGAGAACGGCAATGTGGCCGTAATGGCGGAGATCGATCTCAGCAAAGGCAGTGAGTTCACCATTGGCATCGCCTTCGGCGACGGGCTGCACGCAGCCACCTCGATTCTTTCGCAATCGCTGGCTCTCCCTTATCCGCAGCACCGCACAAAATTCATCAACCAGTGGCAGCGAATCTCGGAGAGCATGGATAAGCTGGGCCATTTGGGCGGCGATGACGGACATCTGTATCGCACCAGCCGCAACCTGCTGCTGTCACACGAAGACAAGACTTTTGCCGGCGCGCTGATCGCCTCCGCAAGCATTCCCTGGGGCGATGCCATGGGAGATGAAGACCTGGGCGGCTACCACCTGGTATGGACTCGCGACATGGTCAACAGCGCCACCGCGCTGCTGGCCTGCGGCGACAAGGTTACGCCGCTACGCGCCTTGATCTATCTGGCCTGTTCACAGCAGCCCGATGGAGGCTTCCCCCAGAATTTCTGGATCGATGGCACGCCGTACTGGCGCGGCATTCAACTCGACGAAGTCGCCTTTCCCATCATGCTGGCGTGGCGTCTGGGGGAGATGCAAGCGCTGGAAAACTTCAATCCCTATGCGATGGTGAAGGCCGCAGTGCGGTATTTGATCGAGAACGGGCCGCGCACTCACCAGGAGCGCTGGGAAGAAAGCAGCGGATATTCTCCTTCCACGCTGGCAGCCTGCATCGCGGCGCTCATCTGTGCCGCTGATTTTCTGCGTTTCCATGGAGAGGAAACCGCCGCCCGCTTCGTTGAAGACCACGCTGATTTTCTCGAATCGCACCTCGAAGCGTGGACTGTAACCACCGAAGGATCGCTGGTACCCGGAATCAACCGGCATTACATCCGTATTCTTCCCATCGGCGTGGATGAAGTCTCTTCACCGGAAGATCCGAATGCGGGGGTGATTAGTATTGCTAACCGTCCGCCGGAAGGGCCATTTCAGTTCCCGGCCAAAGATATTGTGGATGCAGGTTTCCTGGAGTATGTACGTTATGGCATCCGCAAAGCCGGTGATCCGCTCATGGAAGACTCGCTGCGCGTGGTGGATGCGGTGCTGAAGGTCACCACGCCTTACGGCCCATGCTGGAGGCGCTACAACTATGACGGTTATGGACCGCATGCCGACGGCAAATCTTATACCGGCTGGGGCATAGGACGGGCATGGCCGCTGCTTACCGGAGAACGCGCCCACTATGAACTGGCCGCCGGCAGAGATATCCGTCCGCTGATTACGGCTATCGAGAGATTTGCCTCCAGCAGCGGCATGCTGCCCGAGCAGGTCTGGGATGCGCCCCCTATTCCTGAAGCCAACATGTTTCCGGGCAAGCCCTGTGGCGCAGCTATGCCACTGATGTGGGCGCATGCCGAATACATCAAGCTGCTGCGCTCGCTGCACGATGAGCAGGTCTTTGACCGGATTCCGGCAGTGGCCGACCGGTATTTAAATAAGCGCGGACGCTCCGACCTGGAAGTCTGGAAGTCGTCCCGGCGCGTGCGTGAGATTGAGGCCGGAAAAGTTTTGCGTGTTCAGGCTCCCGGCGACTTTCGCCTGCGCTGGTCCGTGGATGGAGAAACAACCAACGTGGATTCAACCTCGATAGCGAGCGGCCTGGGAATCGGCTACCTTGATATTCCCACCCGCGCAGACCAGACAGCGCCTGTGCAGTTCACTTTCACCAGCACCAGCGTGGCGGAACTTTTGAATACGACGTGGCAAGTAGCACTTAGCACTTAGCCCCTTAACATTCTCATTGACCTTGAGACTCACGCAAGGGGAAGCATCTGTGATTTACCGCAGAGGGCGCAAAGGACGCAGAGGAAGATTTCTATTTCTTTTGGTTCCCTTGCGCCCTTTGCGTCCTTTGCGGTTAATCCAGAATGAAGCGTCTGCTCGGATTGCATTCAAAGCACGAGAATGGCCAGGGACTGAGCGCTCCTTGTTAGTGCACGTCAAACCTTGCCGGCGCCACCACAGCGCGGGCATCCGGGTTGTAATAGTCATAAAGAATTGACGGTGTAGCAGCAGCTTTCATGCCGAAGCGCGGCGTGAAGCCGAAGCTGAACTTTGTTCCTCCAGCCTGTGGCCACACGTATAGCACCACGCGGTCAGGCAGCACGTCAAAGTCGTTCACTGCAGACGTCTGTACGGCATGCTGCAAGGACTGGCGGTCAACCTCTGCGCCGGGCGGCAAGCCGATCTCCGCCATCATCATGCCGTAGCCTGTAAAACCAATGCGCTCTATTTCCACCTTGCATTGCACGGGTTTTCCCGGTTGCGGGCTGGTGGTGTCGAATGTCACATCCAGGCGCAGGGCGCGGCTCTCACCGGGTTTGAAGTTGGAGTTTTTCGTGGCCTGCGAATCAGCCCAGCGGATGTAATGGGTGGAGACCACCTCGGCCTGCAGGGGAGATGAGTCGCCGTGGCGCAGCACATCGATCTTGTTTAATCCTGCCTGCAGCAGGTTGGAGATATCCATTCTCAGCGGCATGGAGATGTCATGCGCTGCCGGCAGTTGCAGCGTCCCGGCAAGCTTGCCGTTGACCACAATATCGGCGGGACCGCCTGCGTACGAATGCTGCGCGAAGGAGGGCATGACTTCCACGATGGCCCTGAGCACATTGACGGAAGCCTGGGTTGAATACCACACCCCATAACGGTCTTTGTGCTCGAGAAGATAAAGCATGCCACGGTCAATCAGCCGCGCATCCTGCGCGGGTTGCTCTGAACGCTGCATGCGCGCCAGCGCCCGCACCGCCAGTGCAGTTGTTTCCACACGCCCGGCAAGGCCCCAACTGTAAAACGGAGAGGTATTCGCCTCCAGGTTCCAGTAGGTTGTGGGGCCTTCTTCGTGGGCAAGCTGGTGCAGGAGATCTGTGGCGCGGGCGAGTTGGGCGATGCGTCCATTAAAAGAGGCAGCCAGCGCGTACTGACCCACGAGATACGGGTCCTTCCATTCAGAAATACGCGCCTCCAGGAACTTCATGGCCTTGTCAAACGCAGGCATCAGCTTGTTCTTTTGCTTCTCCCGCTGCATGGTTTCGGCAAAGACGCGGGTAATGAAGGCGCTGAGATTGGGATCGAGTTCCGGGCGGCTCTGATACCAGGAATGCAGCCATCCGCCCTCAGGCCGCTGTTGGTTTACCAGGTATTCTGCCGCGTGCTGGATTATAGAGTCGTTTACCTCGATGAATTCTCCAGCCTGCACCAGGAAATCAAGCACATGCGCGGTCACGGCCAGGTCCGGAGCATTGGTGACCCAGTAAGGAAAGCCGCCGTCATCTTTCTGCAACGCGACCAGCATCGCGTAGGCCTCGCTAATATATTTGTGGGCGCGCCGGGCCAGGGCAGCATGGGGATTGCCGGGCTTGTCCGGATCGTCCAATCCGGCTTTGTGCAACACCTGCAATACCAGCACGCTTCCAAGCGCAATGGAGGTGATCTGTTCAGCGCAGCCTGCCGGCCTGGCGGCCATTCCGTCAAGAGAGCCCAGAACATTTGCTCCAAGATTTGGATAAATCTTCAACTCGGCATCAATGGAGCCGGGAATTGCATTTGCCGGAATGGCAACGTCAAGATTCGAACGATCGCTCGCCAGGATGGCCGCCACGGTCTGCGGCACTTCTTCGCCATCAGGATGAACGGTGACGGTGCGCTCCACGGCGTCACCGGTGCTGCGATTGGCGGCTGTAACCCGCTCTTTGCCTTCATGAATGCTGCGGTCGGCCTTGATGGAAAACTGGGCCAGCGCATCCTCGCCGGGCGCAACTTTCACCTGCTGCCGGGATGCGCTCAGCAGCGAGAACCACGAAGAGGGCTCCAGGGTTACATTCACTTCCTGAGGCTTGGGCAAATGATTACGCAGGATCACCGGGAGTTGAATCTGGTCGCCCTGGGTGAGCACCCTGGGCGGTTCGTGATCGACAAAAAACGGCTGGAATGTACGCAGCTCTTTTTCTGCAATCCCCATGTGTCCATCAACAGTTGAGGCGATCACAGACATCTTCCAGGTGGTGATGTTGTCAGCCATCTGGAATTTCAGTTCAGCATGTCCGGAGGAGTCGGTGACCAGTTCCGGATTCCAGACCAGAGTTTCCGGAAAATATTTGCGCACGCGGGGTGTGAATGCCTGCTGCTCCGCATGCACGTGGATGTCGAGACCACCCCGCACTACATTTGTAACGCTCGCGCTTGTGGTTTCCACCAGCGGCGCAGCAGCGGTCACCTCGACAGTCTCTGATGTCTGGCCCACCCGCAGAGAGGCGTCAACCCGCGTCAGATTGGAAGAGCTCACGGGAACGGCAGTGACAACAGAACTCATGAATCCAGGGCGGGAGATCACAACCTTGTACCTCCCCGCCGGCAGATTGTTCAATTCGTAGTGTCCCGCACTGTCAGAAGTGGTCCTGTACTCCTGACCCGAATACTCTTCGGTAACAATGATCTCAGCCCCTTGAACGACCGCGCCTTGTGGATCAGTCACTGTTCCGGAAATGGCGCCGCTGCTTCCACCAGCCGGGATGTGCGTGATACCGCTGATCCCCGCAGTGGCTGGGGGCGCTGCATAGGCACTCTTCGGAAGCGGATCGCGGCTGCTTTGTTCGGTGAGCACGCGGTAAAACGCCGCCACTGAAAATCCCTCGCCTGGCTGGTTGTGCGGTCCATAGCTCACGACATCAATCGCACCGAGCTTCTGTGTAACCGGGGTCACGTTGGTGTCCCTCTGCTGCTCGCTTCCAGGTGCGGTGTAAACACTGATCGAAACTCTATCGCTGTAGCGGCTGACCTCTCTGAAGCGGAAATGGTATGGATTTCCCCAGGGATCAAGCAGGGCCTGTTGCGTGAGTCCTGAGGCTCTCAGTACCGGCTGCAATTCATCTTCATTGGCAGGAAAGATGGCGGTTTGGCGAAAGTGGTCTGCCAGGGCCGTTTCGAGCAACGTGGATTCGTGCAGGAAATAGTGCGTCAGAGAAGTCCATTCGTACAGGTCATCAGACGAGCCGGCGCCCGGTCGAGCGAACACACCATTAGGACCGGCACTGCGAATGTGAATGCCATAATTATTGGTGTCCACTTCAAAATCGAAGCTGTAGGCATGCCCCCACGGATCCTTCAGTGACTTCAGGTCAATTCCCTTTTTCTGCAAAAGCCGGGCAAGAGTTTCGAAATCGCGAACGTATTTCCCTCGTTTGCATACTCGCGCGCAGCTTCATCAATCTTGTGGCCGATGAACCCGAAGTAGGGCTGTTGGATGGTAAGAGCAGTGAAATCATCCGCAGTGTTGGG
>QHVI01000064.1 GCA_003223515.1 Candidatus Angelobacter sp. Gp1-AA117 | reverse complement strand
TGGCTGTCCCGAAGAACCAGGCGCCATACAAAAGTTGCACGCCGAGGAGTCCATAGTTGAGCCAGCGCCGCTGAAACAATGGCCGGGATTGCGCAGGCTCGACTCTGCGATTGAACAGGAAGAGGGAAGCCATGCGCTTCAGATCAGGAATCACGAGCAGCACGCTCATGATCAGCAGATGGAAGGAATAGAGCTTTACCGGCACGTCATAGCTCATGTTGAGTACGAATATATTGCCCATGGCAGCCATGCTGACCAGCGCTCCCAGAAGAGTGAGTCTCGGGACCAGAAGCAGCAGGCCTCCGATAGTCTCAACGGCTCCGGCAAAGATGGTGTAAGTCTTGGAGGCGCCCATGAAAGTCCAAAGCAGGCTCATGGGAGTGGATTCGCCATAAGTGCCCATCAGCCGGGAAAGAAAGGGAGCGGGGAACTGGAGCTTGATGACCTTGTTCATGCCATAGCTGATCAGGGCACTGGCCAGCACCAGCCGAATGCCGATGCGCAGCCACTGATGCAGCGTCTGGTAATGGGGGCGCTTGCGGTCAAGCACCGACCATACTATGGTCGCCGCCACGGCCACTGTCAGGAAGCAGAGGGTGAGAACCCAGTTGTAAGTGGTGTCGCCGCTGCCGCTGGTGAAAACCGTGATCGGGTAGCTTAAGTGCAGGATGTGACCGGCTACCCAGATTACAAGCCTGTGGTACATCTCTTCATACCAGCCCCAGATATACCCTGTATAGGGAATCAGATCGAGAGGAAAAGGGAAGTTATACAGAACGAAGTAGGCAAACGCGAAGCGAAATGCGATCCGTTTTCCGAGGTTCCACTGCGTTTCCTGTTCAGGTTGCTGTTCCGTCTGGAGTTGGATTTCTTCCTGCAATCGTGCCTGCATAAGACCTTTCAGGAGAGATGAATTTGGCAATCATATTAGACCGAAATCGGTGCATTAGGTTATTCACGGCAAGCCTGCGGCATACCAGGCCAGGGCGGCCAGGCCAGAAATGGAGCCCCCCCGGGAATTGGCAAGTGGGTAATTTGGGAAATGATCAATTGAGACAGGGGCTATACAAAATTCTGAAGGCAGGGCTGATTTATGATTTGACTCCCGCTGGTTCCATTACCTCTGTAACCTTGTGGCATTTGTCATCAGAGCTTAAGTTTCAACTACTTATGAAGCATTTTGCCCGGTATTCGTGTCTGTTGCTTCTATTTGCCCTGCTGTCAGGAATTGCCGCTGAAGCCAAACAACTGGCTGTGGTGGTGGATAAATCGAATTCCACGCCCGGCCTCACGCTTGCCGATCTCACGAAGATATTCAAATTCGAAAGCCGCAAGTGGCCGGACGGCAAGAACGTGGTGCTGGTGCTGCGTGATCTTTCTGCTCCTGAAATGCAGATGGCGGTTCAGAAACTTTCGAAGCTGCAACTCGACGAATTCAAGGTCCTGATCGCGGCCCACAAGTCATCAGTGGTGATTGTCGGTTCGGAAGAAGATCTGCTGAAAACCGTAGCCACGATTCCCGGAGCCGTAGGGCTGGTTGATGTCTACTCCATCACCAGCACGATCAACGTGATCAAGGTCGAGGGCAAGCTTCCCTTAGAGCAGGGTTACATTCTCAAAGGCAATTGATACTAACTTTGCCCGGCTGCCTGGGCGCGCAGCTTTTTTGCGCTGGGACGGACGCTCGCGAGCACACGCGCGATCTTGGGAGACAAGTTCTTTCTGGATTGGGCTGAAAGCGCCGAGCGACATTCGATCAAGGCGGACCGCAGCGTATCCACTTGCTGCTTGAGACAGGCATTCTCAGCAGCCATGCGGTAATTTACGGATGCTGCCTTGTCCAGCATCTCTCTTGTGTTCACTCTCTTGCCTCCACTAATGCAGTGCAGGGTAGCCATAGGTTAGAACTCCTCGCGAGCCTTACGGGGATTCTGAATGGCTATCCCGGGCAGAGGAGAACCCGTCAGCTCATTCGTTGCGGGGCAGTCTATCCTGAAATGCAATGCGGGTTATCTAAAGAAAATACCTTATAAGCAGGAACTTACATTCTTAATCCGCAGGAAGTAGTTAGTACTTAGTATTTAGTACTCAGCCAAAAGCCAATCGCAGAGATAATGGAAGTATTGCTGTCGTTGAGTTAACTTCTTATGCCACGGGCTGGAGATTGGCGGCGAGGGAGTGGGCTTTGTTGCCGCCTTCGGCTTTGGCTACTTCCAGAGCATTTTCCACCCGGTTAATGGCTTCGGTGACGATGTCCACGGCGTCGAACTGTGGCCGGAGCACTGCTTCGGCAATGCCCACCGTCATGGGTGCAATGCGATCGGAGCCAGGCACCTTGGTGGAGCCGATGACTTTGCGCATCTTGTCCACCACCAGGAAGGCGTTCTTGGCATTGGTATCTGAGAGCAGCAGGGCGATGCTGGTGAGGTCGTAGCGCACGGCTACATCGTTCTGCCGGATATGAGAGCAGAGATTCTGGCCGATCTGCTGCATCATGTTTTCCACGTTGGATTCACCTACCTCTTTCGTCAACGCAGAGGCCTTGCCGAAATGCAGCAGCATGAGCGTGAGCGGGGTCTGCTGCTGGAGCGAACGTTTTACTTCAGAAAGCAGAACATCGAGATAAGAAGAGCGCTTCAGTAATCCTGACTTTTCATCGGTAACAGCCAGGGTCTTCATCAGCGAGCGCAGGCGCGCGTTGCTGACGGCGAGAACCATCTGGTCGGCAATGGTTTTCATCACCACGATGTCTGTATGCCGCCATTGCCGGGGCGTGGTCTGTTCGAGAATCAGGATTCCCGCCTGCTCGCCGCCATCGAAGAGGGGCACGGCCAGCAGCGATTCAATGCTGAGCGACTGGACGTATTCGCGCACTGGCGTCAGCTCGGTGGCGTTCGGGGCATCAGAGATACTGACTGGCCCATTCACCGCTAATTGCTGGCTGAGTCCAATCAGCTTCACGATGGCCATTACATCTGACTGCTTTACGCCGGGTGCGCAGTACTCCAGCGCGGCAGAGGGAGGCTTGCCCAGCGTACAGAGGCCGGCTACGCAGCGGCTGGCATTAAAGTGGCGGCCAATCTCATTCACAGATGTGAAGAGCACGCTTTTGACGTTGGCCTGGCGGTAGATGCTGCGCGTAATCTCAGTTACCCGCGCGAAATTATCGACAGCATTTTCATCGTGAGCTGCTGCTGCAGGAAGGGGAGCGGTTACAGCCGGTGTTTTCGCCGGGGCTGACGAGTTGCCCGGCGGAGCCGCCGCTTTAGCCGTGGCCGGGTTTTCCTTAGCCGCCATCAAGCCCGCTGCGACATAGAGCTGCATGAGCTTCTCATTCTTCTCTTCTTCGTTAGGAAAGAGCTTCCTGACACGCTCCAGGCGTTCCACCGCTTTGGAACGCATTCCATATTGCAGATAGATTTCCGCCTGCAAAATGAAGTCTTCGAGAACCGTCGGCTCAGATTCCTGCACACCGCTTTCGCTGGCGGGTGCTGCAACGGAACTGGCTACGGCCTGGAAGCGATTGGCGATCCGGTTGAACTGGTTGGGATCGATCTTGCCGCGCAGCATTTCCAGGCGCCGGTTGTGGCCGGTTTCGTAAGGATCAACCTCAGCCGCGCGGTCCAGCGCCTCACCGGCGCGGGTGTATTGTCCAGCAGCATAGTAAAGCTGGAATAACTTGAGCAACGTGCGGCAATAATCATTTTCCCGGTTGGCAGAGTTGAACAATTCCACCAGGTAATGAAGAAATTCGATGCTGGGGCTGCGCTTGTCTGTCATCTCCGACATGGTGGAGATGAATTCGCGCCGCCGGTTTGCCTTGCTTTCGTGTTGTTCGAGTCGCCGCGCCAGAGCCAGCGCACCTTTGGTATCGGCAATGTCAAGATAGACGCCCACCAGTGAGGCAATCTCATCGACGTGTTGCGGATCATTTTCCAGCAATTCCCAGGCGTAGGGTTCGGCGTCCGCAGGACGCCGCGCCGCCATCAATGCGCGCGCATACAGTTCTCGCATTTCCGGGGTACTTTCCAGGTTGGTCACTGCGCGATCGAGCACCGCGATACATTCATCCACGGCATTGCGAGCGAAAAGGCCGCGGGCAAAAAGAAAAATGGCATCAAGGTCGGCGGGATCTTGATTGTAGGCTTTTGCAAACCACTCAAACCCTGAGCCCGGAGAGTTTTCTTCCTGAAGCAGGCCCAGCTTCAGGAAATTTAAAGCTGCGGTATTGCCTTCGCCCAGGCTGGCGGCTTTCTCTCCGGCGCGTTGCAGGTTGGCAGAGGTAGGAGAAAGCTCCACGATGCATTTGGCTGCTGCAAGGGCATTTTTTTCCTGGCGCAGTCTTTCAAAACCCTGTAGCGCTATCTGGTAGGCTTCCAGGGCTTCCCGCTTGTCCTTCCGCACCAGCAGGTTGGCGTAGTGAAAGGTTTGAAGCGGTGAGGGCGTGGAAACTTTGACCAGTTTTTTGTAGGTGACTATGCCTGTAGGATCGTTTCGTTGCTCATCGAAAAGATAGCCCAGCAATGTGGCCGCCTCGGAGTTACGCCCGGCAGCGATGCACAGATCGGCGGCGGTTTGCCGGACCACCTCATTCTTCGGATCTTCTTCAAGCGCGGCAAGATATTCTTCCAAGGCAGCTTCCGGCTTGCCCTTCTGGAGATACTTTTCCGCCTTGTCGAGTCGCTTGGAAATGTCTGGCATTAATCAATATCCTCGGCGGTCTCTGGGAGGGGGCGACACCAGGCCGCTTGAGGGTGAAGTATCAGTATTCTATGCGGAATTCTTCTCTGTCACAACCGCCAAGGCGAACGGTATCTACACGGATATTGAATCTTTTCGCCGCGGATGAACGCTGATGACGCTGAAAGGACAAATCTCGCTACAGATAAACATTGATTCACGCAGCTCGGGGGGAGCCGCAACCAAAACCTTTTAACCGCAGCGTGGCGAGCCACAACCAAAAGCTTTAACCGCAGAGGACGCAGAGAGCGCAGAGGAAGGCAAATAAGCCGCGAATGACGCGAATAGCGCGAATCAGAAATGGGATTAGCATTTAGCTGCCCAGCAGAATTCTTCGCGGCTTGAGACAAATTTGATTGTTAGCAATGCAGAGGACGCAAAGGACGCAAAGGACGCAAAGGTAACAAAAGTAGTTGATGAGTGTGGTTCATGATGTATTTGCTCCGATGGTCAGGGCAATCGCATTTGAAAACAGAGTTGACGGGGACAACCGCTCTTCGACCTAAATGCAATTGATTTTGATTACCAATCCTCCCGAAACGCCGTCAGGATGAACCAATCGAGTAATCTCTATCGTGCCAAATGTCTTTGTCGCACCGTTGATCCATGGCCGTTCCATGCCTATGGCGCAGGACGGATGGCTCCACTGGCTCTGAAATTCCAAATGCGATTGCCCTGCTCCGATGGTACTTCGGGCGCATCTCTTGAGTAGCGATCTGGTATCTTTTTAGGACTCATGTCAACAGATTCTGAGAATCGCGAGCAGGGGCTGAAGCGGCAATTGAGTGCCGGACAGATCGCCATGGTGGCGGTGGGTGGCTCGATTGGCACGGGCCTGTTGCTCGGTTCAGGTGCGGCCATTCAAGTGGCGGGCCCGGCGATTGTCATTTCTTATCTCATCAGCGCTCTCATTGCCTGGACCGTGGCGATGGCCATGGGAGAGCTTTCTGCGGTGCATCCTGCGGCGGGTTCTTTCGGAGTCTATGCCGAAACCTATCTCAACGACTGGGCCGGATTCGTGGCCCGTTATGGCTACTGGTTCTCGGTGGTGATTGCGATTGGTTCTGAGCTGGTAGCAGCCGGCACCTACATGCGCATATGGTTTCCAAACGTTCCCATTGTTATCTGGATGGTCATCTTCGGGCTGTTGCTTTTGTTGATCAATTTTCGTCCGGTGCACGACTACGGCACACTAGAGTACTGGTTCGCCTTCATCAAGGTGGTCACGATCTTTCTTTTCATTGTGATGGGTGCAGCGCTTCTGCTGGGTGGCCGTGTTATTCCCCAATACACGACCCACGGTGGATTCGCCCCTAAGGGTTGGGGCGCGGCGCTGCTTGCGGCCTCCTTTGGCTTGTACAGCTTCCTGGGAATTGAAATGGTGGCTATCTCTTCCGGGGAGGCACGCTCCAGCACAGACATTTCACGCGCCACACGCATAGCCTTCGCTCTGCTGGGTTTTGTTTACCTGGGGGCCATGGTAGTGCTGGTGGGAGTGATGCCCTGGAGCAATGCCGGGGTGGCACAAAGTCCGTTTGTAACGGTCTTTCAGGTGGCAAAGATCCCGGCGGCTAAATTCATCATGAACGTGGTGGTGCTATCGGCAGCACTCTCCGGAGCGAATGCGACTTTGTATGTGGCTTCACGCATGCTGTTTTCACTCTCGCGCTATGGCTATGCGCCGCGCAAGCTGGGAGAGTTGAATGCACAAGGTGTTCCCATGGCTGCACTGCTGGTTTCCATGCTGGGAATCGTGGCGGCAATTGGAGTGCAGTTTGGCACACCGAACGCCTATCTTTACATCATCAATGCAGCGTTGATCGGCGGAATGCTGGCGTGGCTGGTCTCGCTTGCAGCCCACGTGCGTTTTCGCCAGACGCTCTCAGCTACGCAGTTGGCTTCCATGCAATTGCGTTCTCCCCTGGGCGCGTTTGGTTCAGTTCTTGGTTTTGCGGCCATTGTGGCCGCGATTGCAGCCACGGCGTGGGTAGACCAGTCACGGGCCGCAGCCTGGAGTGCTCCGGCTTATCCACTTTTGCTCACCGTGGCCTATTGGCTGGTAAAGAGGCGCGCGAAAGGCACAGCCGTTCAAATTGGGTAAATGGGTAAGTTGGTACTTTCCTTCTTATCCCGCTGCGTTCTCTCCGGTAATTGCAGTTACGCTGCCGTATCCGGTGGACGCCTGCGCCCGCGCAAAGAAGGCAGCAGCCGCAAACGCAATACCCGCTCCCGGCTTTGTTCCTCCATGAAGGTCTGTTCGCGCGCCTTGAGCAGATCCTGAAGGGCAACCATTCCCAGCAACTGATCTTGAGGGCCTTGCTGCACCACAGGCATGCGGGTATGCCCTGTAATTGCCATGCGGCTGGCCACAGTACGCAACCGCTCATCGGGATGAGCCACAATTGGCTCTCTGGGCACAAGCTGTGCAAGACGGACATTTTCACCCAGGTTGCCGTTCGCGTCTGCGGTGAAAGCCTGCAGGTCTTCACGCGTAAACACGCCTACGAGCTTATTGCCGTCACTGATGACGGGATACAGCCGTTGTCCGCGCCCGTTCTCATTGCGGCTTAGCAGACGGCGCAGTTCAACCAGCGTGGTCTCTGCGGGAAAAGCAGTGATGTTCGTGCGCATCACGTCTTTTACGGCCAGAGATTCCAGCGGGTCCACCTGGTATTCCCGGGTAAGGTGATGGCCGTGCCGGGCGATCTTCTCGGTAAGAATCGAGCGCTTGAGCGTAAGAACCGTGAACGCATGGGCGGCCATGCAGGCAATCAGCAGAGGCAGGATGGAGTGGTAATCGTTGGTCAACTCAAAAGCGAAGATTGCGCCGGTGAGCGGAGCACGCATGGTTCCACCGAGAATTGCGCCCATGCTGATCAGCGGCCAGAAGCCCAGCCCCTGGTGCGGCAGGAAGGTAGCCTCCAGCGCTCCCAGGGCGCCACCCATCATGAGCAACGGAGCCAGCACACCGCCTGAAGTGCCGGAGCCAAGAGATATGGCCCATATGACTGATTTCACCAGCAGCACACCCAGGATCAATCGAACGGGGGCATCGCCCTGCAGCACCTGGCCGATTACGTCATAGCCTACGCCCAAGGCCCGCGGATAGATCAAACCGCCAATGCCGATGGCAACACCACCAAGCGCGGGCCACCACATCCAATGAATTCGCTTGATATGAACAAAAGCATCTTCCACTGCATAGACCATTCCCGTGAGCGCGGCGGACAGTGCGCCTGCAAGAATTCCGGTAAACAGGCAGCCGAGAAGAATCGCCGGACTGAAAGCCACAGTATGGGCCGGCACCGGAAAGATTGGCCCGGCCCCGAGCAGATGGATGCGGGCCGCTTCCGCCGTCACGCTGGCAAACACAATGGGAATAAAGCTGCGGGGCTTCCACTCGAATAGAAGCAGTTCGATGGAGAGCAGCACGGCGGCAAAGGGCGCCGCGAAAGTGGCGGACATTCCAGCCGCAGCACCAGCCACCAGAAGCGTCTTACGCTCGGCACTGGTGAGATGAAAAAACTGGGCGAAGAGGGAACCGAATGCGCCGCCCGTCATAATGATGGGGCCTTCCGCGCCAAACGGTCCGCCGGAACCAATGGCAATGGCCGCCGAGATCGGCTTCAGCAACGCCACTTTCGGCTCAACCTTGGCGCCGCGCAGCAGGATGGCCTCGATCGCCTCAGGAATGCCATGGCCGCGGATGCGGTCTGAGCCGAAGCGGGCCATTAATCCCACGACGATCCCACCGATCACCGGGATCAACACTACCGCGTATCCAAGATGATGTCCCGCAGGGGAGACGAGATCGGTACGCAGACGTCCGTAAAAAAAGAGGTTGGTACAAAAACCAATAAGTCTCAGCAGAAGGACAGCGACATAGGCGCTGATAATCCCGATGACGATTGCAAGGGCGGATAAGGGAAGCACCCGCCAGGTAGTTGTGAAATCCCCAAGAGCCTCGATAGGCGGTACAGCACGATTATGATTGCTTATTCCGTTATTGTTCACTCGATTCCTGACTCGTTTTCTTCGCTTTTCCCAATCGCTGCCGTCCATTTTCAGCCCCCGATTTCGGCAGATGCAGTTCCTCTAAGAGAGATTGCAACGCCTCGGCCATGGATGGCCCAATAGTACGCAATTCCTGCCGCGCCCCATTGGCCAGCTTGCGCAGGATGGCATGCCCGTCAGCGGTAATCACCAGTTCCACCTGCCGGCGGTCAGCCCCGGAGCGCGCGCGGCGAATCAGCCCGCGTTCTTCGCAGCGGTCCACCAGCTCCACCATACTGTTGTGGTTGAGCTGCATGCGTTCTGCCAGCGTGCTGATCATCGGTCTGGCTCCCGAGGGCAGTCCCTCAATGGCCAGCAAAACCTGGTACTGCTGCGGGTTTTGCCCGAGTTCGCGCGCGTGCTCTTCCATGTGCCGCAGGAACTTGCGGATCTGGTAACGGAATTCCGCCAATGCTTTATATTCAGTTTCGGTCAACGGTTTGGGTTGCGCTTTTTCCTTTGACATTTTATCGCTCTGCGATACAATTTGGCTATCTGCTAGATTCGAGCCTGGGCTCTTTGGCGGAAACTTTTCACCCGCCAAAGGGCCTCCTGATTCAAGTGGGCTCTACATTATCCGGTGCCCGTCCTAATGCTGCAAGCGGGAAGGTAGCACACTTATCTTCCAGCATTTATCATCGGTGTTCCCTCTTGGGAACCGACAAAATATGATCCCCCGTTATACGCGCCCACAGATGGGCAGCATCTGGAGTGACGAAAATAAATACCGCTGCTGGCTGCAGGTAGAAACCGCCGCCAGCCTGACCCTGGCAGAGGCCGGAATCGTACCGCAGGAGGCCGCGCAGGCAATTGCCGAACGCGGCGATTTCGATCTGCAATGCATTCAGGACATTGAGGCTGAGGTGAAGCACGACGTGATTGCCTTCACTACGGCAGTGGCTGAAAAAATTGGCCCTCATGCCCGCTGGCTGCATTATGGCCTGACTTCCAATGATGTTGTGGATACGGCTCAGGCGTTGCAGGTTAAAGAAGCCTCCCAACTGATTTTGGAAGACTTAAAGCGGCTTCGGGATGTACTCAACCGCCGCGCTCACGAATTCAAGCACACGCCGATTATCGGACGCACCCACGGCATCCATGCCGAGCCGACCACTTTTGGGTTAAAGCTGGCAAACTGGTATGCCGAGATGGTGCGCAATATCACGCGCTTTGAACGTACCGCCGAAGAGATGCGCGTAGGCAAGCTCTCAGGCGCTGTAGGCACATTCGCCCATCTGGAACCCGATCTGGAAGAGAAAATCTGCCGGCGTCTGGGGCTGGAGCCCGCACCTATCTCGTCGCAGGTAATCCAGCGGGACCGCCACGCCTACTATGTGGCTACGCTCGCGGTCATCACTGCCACCCTGGACAAGATCGCCACCGAAATTCGACACTTACAGCGGACAGAAGTGCGTGAAGCGGAAGAGTATTTCAGTGAAAAGCAAAAGGGCTCATCGGCCATGCCGCACAAGCGTAACCCTGTGAACTGCGAGCAGATTTCCGGACTGGCGCGGGTGGTGCGCGCCAACTCCCAGGCTGCTTATGAGAATGTGCCGCTCTGGCACGAGCGCGATATCTCGCATTCATCGGTAGAACGCGTGATCCTGCCCGATTCCACGATTCTCACAGACTACCTCTTGAACCGCACCACCAACCTCATCGACACGCTGCTGGCGTATCCAAAGCGCATGATGAAGAACCTGGAGAGCACCGGAGGGCTGGTGTTCAGCGGACAGCTTCTGCTCGATCTGGCCGAGCACGGCATGTCACGTGAAGACGCTTATCGCCTGGTACAGAGCCACGCCATGCGCGCCTGGAAAGAAGAGCTGAATTTCCGCGAATTGGTGATGAACGACAAGGAGATCACCTCGCGTGTGCCACAAGAACAGATCGAGCGGGCCTTCAGCCTGGACCGGCAGTTGCGCAACGTAGACCAGATTTTCGAGCGGGTGTTTGGGAAGCAGCAGAATGGGTAAATGAGTAAGCTGGTAATTGGGTAAATTGGGCGAGTGAAGGGGTATGTGGTTGCCGACGATGTAAGTTTCATTTACTCATTTACCAAATTACTCATTTACCCATTCCGGTTACAAACGATTAATCATTGAGGCCACATATCCCGCCCCAAAGCCGTTATCGATGTTGACCACGCTGACGTTGGAGGCGCAGGAATTCAGCATGCCCAGCAGCGCGGCCAGTCCTTTAAAGGCTGCGCCGTAGCCGATGCTTGTAGGAACGGCGATCACAGGTACGCCCACGAGTCCACCGACAACGCTGGGCAGCGCACCTTCCATTCCGGCGCAAACGATTACGACCCGCGCGTTTTCAAGAACGCTTTTGTTCGCCAGCAGGCGATGAATTCCGGCCACACCGACATCATAAACATGGGCCACATCATTGCCCATCACATCGGCCGTAACCAGCGCTTCTTCCGCAACCGGGATGTCACTGGTTCCTGCCGAGACTACGGCAATCATTCCTTTGCCGTACTTCGTCGTGTCCTGCTTGAGGACGATGGCCTGGGCCAATTCGTGGTATTCAGCTTTGTTTAAAACCTTCTTGACAGCACGGAAATGAGCAGCGTCAGCCTTGGTGGCCAGCACGTTGCTGCCTTTGGCCGCCAGCTTCTTGAAAATTCCGGCAACCTGCTGGGGGCTCTTGCCCCGTGAAAAAATTACCTCCGGCATGCCGGTGCGCAGCCTGCGGTGGTGGTCCACCTTGGCAAAGCCGAGATCTTCAAAAGGAAGATGACGCAGGCGGGCCACCGCCTCATCGGGGCTGAGAGACCCCTTCTTCACATCCTGCATGAGTTTGCGTAGCGTGGCAGCGTCCATCTGTTCTTATGTGGATTCCAAGGGCGCGAGGAATCTCTTTAAAGATAGGGTGTTGCTGGCCGCAATTGCAAACAGGCGGTCGTTATTTGAGTTCTGTCCACCCATAAACAGGCACTGTATTCTTGAATTTTGTTTTCAGCTTCAGCGTGGCAAGATCGAAGAGATGTATTTTGAAAGTATATGTGTCAGGATTATCAATTTCATTCAGCAGCAGCCTGGCTGAATCCGGCGACCAGACAATAGGCGCAGCATGGTGAAATATTCTGTCACCTCCAAGAGTCACAAGGGTTTTGCCCCCGGAGCCATCAGGGTGGACCATCAATACACGATTGGGCCGGTCTTCAGGGTCGAGATAGGCGATCCATTCTCCTGATGGTGACCAGGCTGGCATCTGGCCCTCCGCAACTGTAGAAGTTCTGCCGGTCTCCACCTCCAGGATTTTGATTACAGGCCGATCAGGGGCTGCAAAAGGGGATTGACTCATGCCGAAGGCGATTCGGCTTCCGTCGGGCGACCAACTCATGCCAATAGACTCATGATGACCAATGACCGGACTAGCAGTTTCCCTTCCTGTCTTCAGGTCAATCACAAATATGCGCACACCGCCAGGAGCATCCGGTTTTGCTGTGGCGTAAGCCATTTTGGAGCCATCAGGTGAAATGGCCAAAAAGCCGAAATACTCCAATGTTGCATATTCTCGCCATTGCTTATCCGGCACCGAATATGTAGCCAGAGCCAGGGTAAAGATTGACCGGGAAATATCCCGACGCCACTGACTGGCTGCGATGATGCCGCCATCGCGCGACATACTGGGCAAGACGCTCTTCGAATTGTGGCCTTTCTGGAGAATCAACGTTGATGATGGAGTGGTGATTGCAAGATCATCGCCAGGATATCCCGTCAACAATTCAGCACCCGGCAAACGGGGGAAGTCTTCATGTTTTGCATGGGCGGAAAATTGAAACGATACAATCATGCCAACGGCAAGAAGCAGGAACGCGCAAAATCTCAGATTCATGAGCATGCTCCGCAATAGCGGCTGCAAAGAAGTTAGCAATGCTGAACCCGCTCGAACAAGCGACAAAGCACGGCAGGCCGAGGATTTCTTCGGAATTCTATTGTCAAATAAATTTTAGGGCCAAATTCTCTGCCGGCAGCAGGTGCTGTGAATGATGGGAGCCAGATGGAAGCCAGGACCTTGAGCCGGAAAAGCTGTTACTCGGGTGAATGCGTCGAGACGACTGTCCCTTATATACTGTCTTCAGATTTTGACCTTGTGCTTCTTCGGTTTTCCGGAGTCAAAGGTCGTGACGAGTGCATGCCAGAGCCTTCGCAAATCCTTACCATCGCCGCCACCGGCGCTAGCGGAGCGGCGTTTACCCGCGCCCTGTTGCTGGCGGCGGAGCGCGACCAGCGCATCAAGCACGTCAACTTCATCGTCTCTGATAATGCCTTGCGGGTCTTTGCCGAAGAACTTTCGATCAAAGGACGCAATAACCTGGTGCAGCAGATTCTGGGTGGCAAGGCGAAAAAGATTCAGCAGCAGAACAACGATGACATTGGCGCTAACATTGCGAGCGGATCGTACCCTGCAGGTGCCATGATCATCCTGCCGTGCAGCATGGGGACTTTGGCACGTATTGCTAATGGTTTGGCTTCAAACTTGCTCGATCGCGCTGCGGATGTTTGCCTGAAAGAAAAGCGTCCACTGGTGCTGTGTACGCGCGAGACGCCCCTGAACCGCATTCACATCCGCAACATGGATCTGGCGGCCTTGGCCGGAGCGACGATCTATCCGCTGATCCCCACGTTCTACAACCGTCCGGCAGGGTTGGATGAGATGGCCCACCAGTTTGCCTGCCGCGTGCTGGCGTTTATTGGATTGCCCCAGCCGGATGCGTATGAGTGGAAGGGATAAGAATCGGGAGATCGCGCGTGATCGGGGGATCGGGTGATCGGGTTCAGCCTTGAGACTTATCCAGATAAAACCCCTTCTTGATTACCTCAATGGCAATTTGTTCTAAATGGTACCGGCTCAGCTCTGCTTCAGAAGCCCATGCCACTTCGGATGCGTCGCCTCCTGCTTGTAACTCGCCTCCACGGCGGCAGCACAGGAAGTCGATCAGCACATAGTGATATTGGGGCGCACCAGTCTGGCCGGGAATGATCCGATCCAGAACTTCGAGCACCTCTCCGGCTTCAACCACTAATCCGGTTTCTTCCAGTGCTTCACGTTCAGCGGCGGCACGCAGCGTCTCTCCCAGTTCCACCACGCCTCCGGGCAAAGACCATTGACCTTGCAGCGGAGGCCTGCCCCGGCGAGCCAGCAACACCCGGCCATTTTCAACGATCACCGCGCCCACACCTACGATGGGCCGGTCAGGATATTCACGTTTCACGAATCAACTCGACTGCGAGAAGAAATTTCTGGGCTGCACGTCAGTAAACTTCCAGCCGTGGGGGCCATTTTCGGCGATGAAGCGGAGTTGCACGTATTTATGTTGCGGTGGAGCAAGATCGCTGTGCGGAGTTATATCCATCTCGGCATCCACTACCGTAACGTTGTCTGTGACTTCCAGCAGCTTGAAATGAACACGGATGGAATCAGTCTGATTGAAGAACGCGCTGATCTGGTCTTTGAATGCAACGCCGCCATTCATCCTGGTCAGATCGAAAGCGCTAAGCATCTTTTTCACTGTGCGGCCATTCAGGCCCTCTGCAACTTGATTGAGGAGCTTCGAGGCGGTTTGTTCGGTGAAGGAATTGTCTTTCGCCTGACTGTTTTGAGAGTTAGTGGTTGAAATTGCCAGCAGTAAAAAAATATTGATCAGTGCGAGAAATCGGGGAACACGACAGTACTCGCCGGTTTTCCGATGACCCGATGACCCGATCTCCAGATGCCCCGATTGGTTAAAACTCAATCTTCTTCCCCCACTCCTCGGCAAATATGGTGCGTGAGGTATCGAAGCGTCCGCCATAAGGTTTGTCCGGGCCTTTGCGGCGGCCAATCGCGAGCATGGCCACAACACGCACACGCTCAGGGATATGCAATAGCTGTTTTACCTGGTTTTCCATGAAGCCCTCCATAGGGGCCGTGTCATAGCCCAGGGCTTCGGCCATCCACATGATGGTGGTAAAGGCGATCATCACGTGACGGTTTACCCACAAGTCCCACGTTGGCTCGGTGCCGCCCGGTTTTCCCGGATTGCCGCCCAAAAAGTTCGTTACATTCTGCCGGATGGTGTTAAACAGGTTGTCATCGTTCATGCCATGCTCTTGGGCCAGCCGGATCATCTCTTCGAGGTCGCCGTCCTTCCAGCCTTTGGGATCGCCGCAAGCTACGACTACGGCGCTGGCTTCTTCTACCTTGGGCTGCCCAAATGCTGCCTGCCGCAACTTCTTCTTCTGCTCGCGTTCGCGCACTACGATAAAACGCCAGGGCTGCAGGTTGTAGCCGCTGGGAGCCTCCAGGCCAGCGCGAATGATTTTTTCCAGGTCAGCCGCATGTATGGGGACTTCTTCAAAATTGTTGGTAGCGCGGCGGTCTTTGATGACTTCACTGAAGGGCTTCTCACCGGCAACTTTCGCCATTTGGGGTCTCCTTTTTATGAAGGATCAATTGTAAATAAGCCTTTAGCCCTTGGCGATTGGCTTTTAGCTTTTGGCTCTTAGCTCTTAGCTAAACCAGAAATTTACGGGAATGCGTTCAAATTCTCGTCGTTCAAAAAATATGCACCCCAATTAAACCCACACACGCGGTGGAAGACTCACGGATTAGCTATTGAAGGTTCTCGTCGAACAACCAATCAGAAATCTCAAGAACCCGAAAGCCAAAGCCAAGAGCCGTCTTCCGGCATCTAAGTAGGTGTGGCACTGGAGCAATATAACCGCAAGCGGCATTTTGACCAGACGCCTGAACCGGCGGGCAAGGTGGAACGCGGCAACCGGCAGCGCTTTGTGGTGCAGAAGCACCGTGCTTCTCACCTGCACTACGATTTTCGCCTGGAAATGGACGGAGTTCTGAAATCGTGGGCGGTACCGAAAGGGCCGTCACTCGATCCGGCCAATAAACGGCTGGCCATGCAGGTGGAAGACCATCCGGTTTCCTATTTTCACTTCGAAGGCAATATTCCTGAAGGGAACTACGGTGCAGGCAATGTGATGGTTTGGGATACCGGAACATGGGAGCCGCTCGGCAATCCGTCAGAGATGCTGGAAAAGGGCGATTTGAAATTCCAGCTTAACGGCGAGAAACTCAAGGGCGAATTTGTGCTGGCGCGGATGCGCTCCCGCCGTCCGGGCTCGAAAGGCACAGAATGGCTGCTCATCAAGAAGAAGGATCACTCTGTCCAACCGGGCTATGATATTGACAAGTTTGATTACTCGGTACTGACCGGGCGCAGCCTCGATGAGATTGCGGGAGATGAAGGCTCGGCGGAATGGCAGAGCAATCGCAAAGCCGCAACACGCAAAGGCGCTGAATGGCTCAGTGAGACGCTGGCCAAAACCAAAAAGACTGCCGCAGCCAAAGCGAAGCCGGTGAAGAAATCTTCCACGGCGGGCAGGAAAGCAGCCGGTAAAAAAAAAGATCAGCAGCCAGGCGAGCTGGATAAAACAAAGGCCACGGCGATAGAAGGCGCATATCGCAGCGCCATGCCTTCAGTCATCCATCCCATGCTGGCTACTCTGGTGGACGGGCCCTTTAATGATGATCAGTGGCTCTATGAGATCAAGTGGGATGGATACCGCGCGGTCACCTTCCTCAAGAAAAGTGATGCCCGCATGGTCTCGCGCAACCAGAATGAGCTGACAGAAGAATTTCCGGAGATTGCCCGCGCCTTGGAAAAGCTGAAGGTGGAGAGCGCGATTCTGGATGGCGAGGTCGTCGCTCTTGATGAACATGGGCACTCTTCTTTCAGCCTGATGCAGCAGCGCACCGGGATGACCAATCCGGGCAAGTTCCGGTCACGGGACACCAGCGTTCCCATTGTTTATTACATCTTCGACCTGCTGTACCTGAACGGCTACAACCTGATGCGTGTGCCGCTGGAGCAGCGCAAGGAAATGCTGCGGCACATTGTGCCCTCCGGCACCGGATTGCTGCGCTACTCCGATCATCATCTTGCCCAGGGTACGGCCCTTTTTGAAGTAGCACGCGAAAGTGGGCTTGAAGGCATTGTAGGCAAATTGCGTTCAGGATTGTATCTGCAGAAGCGCTCACGCGAGTGGCTCAAGATTAAGATCACCCGCAGACAAGAATGCGTGATTGCCGGATACACCGATCCTCGTGGTTCACGGGAACATTTCGGATCACTGATTCTGGGCTTGTACGACAAGCAAGGAAAGCTCGTTCATGTTGGACAGGCAGGCAGCGGATTCAACCAGACATCGCACGCCACCATGTGGAAGAAGCTGCAGAAACTCAGGAGAAATGAGAATCCCTTCGGGCGAAAAATCGAGACTTCGCGCCGTCCTAACTGGGTGAAACTGGAACTGGTGGCGGAGATCAAATTCTCAGAATGGACTCACGAAGGCGAAAGCGGCGAGATCAAGATGCGGGCGCCCATCTTCCAGGGACTGCGCCTCGACAAGAAGCCGCGCGAGTGCGTGTTTGAATTTCCCAAGCCGACAGAACACGCGGTTCGCGAAGCTGAAGAAGAGAGCAGCGCGGCGTAAGTCCTGGTGCATTTACCACAGCGAAACCACAACCAAAACCTTTTAACCGCAGAGGACGCAAAGGACGCAGAGGTACAAAAGTAGTTGATGTGTATTGAATTTGGCGGTGTGTTGCTCCTTTGGACCGCACGCGCCCTTGGCTGCGCGGGAGAATTCGTCGCAAACAGAGAAGAATTCGAATGTTAGCAATGCAAAGAGCGCAACGCGGAGCCGCAACCAAAAGCAAAACTCAACCACAACGTGAAGGGCAGTTCAAGGCAAAGAAAGAAAATTCTGATTCATGGTTGCGCATGTCTTTGCCACACCAGGGGGCAAATCGGATGTGCTGTGACTGCTGCATTTAGAATTGTCAATTACGCATTTCAAAATATCAATGTGATTTGTGCTCCGCGTCCCCTATTCCGCCCGCTTGCTTAAGGCCCACATCCTGCTGGTGCTGATGACGTTTATCTGGGGGAGCACGTTTGTGCTGATCAAGGCCGCGCTGGTCTCGATCTCGCCTCTGCTGTTCAACGCTATTCGCATGACGCTGGCCGCTGTCATCATGGCCGTGCTCTACCGCAAGCAGGTGATTCAATGGACCCCGCAAGCCTGGCGGGCCGGAGTAATCGTAGGAGTTTTTCTCTTTCTTGGATATGAACTTCAGACTGCCGGCCTGCAGTTCACTACGCCTTCGAAATCCGCATTTCTCACCGGCGTTTCGACCGTACTGGTGCCTCTCTTTCTGATCCTGTTCTGGAGAGCACGCACGCACGTTTGGCGCACGCTGGGGATCACCTGCGCCTTTGTTGGCTTGTTTTCGATGACGGTGCCTGCCGGAAAGGAAGCCATGGCCGATTTTGCCAAAATAAACGCCGGCGATCTGCTTTGTCTGGGCTGTGCCGTTGCATTCGCCTTCCAGATCATCTTCCTGGGGCGCGCCACCCGCCACTTTCCCTTTGAGCAGATTGCGGTGCTGCAACTTTCCGTGGCCGCGGTGTTAATGCTGATTGCCGCGCCGGTTGTGGAGCATCCGCGCCTACGGCTTACGCCGACGGTCATGGCAGCAATCGTAATCACGGGCGTGCTGTGTACGGCGGTGGCTTTTACAGTGCAGGCGTGGGCACAGCAATTTACTCCGGCAAGCCATGCCGCACTCATCTTTACCCTGGAACCGGTCTTTGCTTGGCTTACCTCCCTGGTCTATTTGGGCGAGCGGCTGGGGACGCGGGCAGGGGTTGGGGCGCTGCTGATCGTGGCCGGGGTGCTTATCTCGGAGGTGTTAGATCCGGGCAGGACGGTTGAACCCGAAGAGGCCGGAGACCGGGATAACGAAAGTTCCCGCGCAAGCGTCTAATCTACCGGTGTGCTCTCCGTTTATGACTCTTTTAACTTCGTCAAACCATTCCATTTATAATTGTTGTTTGCGCAAAAGGCCGGAGGAAAGTCAGGTATGAACTCGCGCTTTGCCGCCCTGGTGGCACATATGAAAGCCCAGAGGGTGCTTTCCATTCTCGTTATCCTTCTTACCCTTACAGTAGGTATTCTGATTGGAACGGTGATCAGCAGAAATGGGGTGAGAGGCAGCTCCACGCCCGCTGCCGATGCAACCCTGCTACCCATGCAGTCACCGCAGCAGCTCAGCAATACCTTTCGGCAGGTAGCCAAGCAGCTTGAGCCCGCAGTCGTGAATATCAACTCGGAAAGCACGCCCAAGACGCCACGCCGCCGTATGCGTCGTCCCAACGACCGCAATAATCCGAATAATCCAAATAACCCGAATAATCCGAATAACCCTGATGACAATGGGCAGGATCCCTTCCAAGATTTCTTTGACCGCTTCTTTGGCGGGCAGGGGCCAGATGATGGTGAAGGTCCACAAGGTCCTGGCGGAGGGCGCGAGCGCTCCCTGGGTTCGGGCGTGATCATGAACGCCAACGGCTACATTGTGACCAACTTCCACGTGGTGGACGGTGCTGACCGCATTCGGGTAAAGCTCAAGGATGATCCGCCGGGCGTTCTGCATGACGCCAAGGTGATTGGCAGCGACCGCGAGACCGATCTTGCCGTCGTCAAAATCGAACCTCCGAAAGACCATGCGCTGACCCCAGCCCGGCTGGGCGATTCAGAAGGAATGGAAGTAGGCGACTGGGTATTGGCAATCGGCAGCCCCTTTGCCTTGGAGGAGACGGTTACCGCCGGCATTGTTTCGGCGAAGGGACGCAACATCAACCCGCAACGCAGCTTCCAGTCGTTCATCCAGACCGATGCAGCGATCAATCCCGGCAACTCCGGCGGCCCACTGGTGAATATGGCGGGCGAGGTCATCGGCATCAATACCGCGATTTACACGCAGTCTTACGGTTATCAGGGTGTTGGATTTGCGATGCCATCCAATACCGTACGTGACGTTTATAACCAGCTCACCGGTCCGAGCCACAAAGTTTCCCGTGGTTCTATCGGCGTGGAATTCAATGCAGCCCCCAATCCGGCGCTGGCCCGCGTCTATGGCGTAAAAAATGGCGTGACGATCTCCAATGTTCGTCCGGGAAGCCCTGCAGAACAAGCAGGATTGCAGACCGGCGACACCATTACCGCTATTAACGATAAACCGATTAAGAGCGGCGATGAGATGGTGAACGCGATCTCAGCCACCAAGCCAGGCAACAAGATCAACCTGACCTATACACGCAATGGCCAGCAAAAACAGGCCGCAGTCACCGTGGCAGATCGAGCCAAACTCTTCGGCGACCGCACTGACGACAGCGACGAGACTGCTGAAGACAATGAACCGGCGCCTTCGAAGCTTGGTATTACAGTGCGTTCTCTCTCACCCGAGCAGGCGCAACGGCTGGGCATTCCTGAAGGGAGGGGCGTACTGGTGGTGGATGTAAAGCCCAATTCCTTTGCCGAGGATATCGGCATGCAGTCCGGTTATGTGATTCTCCAGGTTAACCGCCAGCCCACCAATAACGAAGAAGACTACAAAAAAGCCACTTCCGCGCTTAAAAGTGGACAGGATGTAGCATTTTTGGTACGGACCGGGCCTGGACGGAACGGAGGTAATATTTTTCTGTCGGGTACCCTTCCGTAACTTTGCGGTAAAACATACAGCTAGCGCCGGAGCATCCAATTGTGAAAAGATGCTCCGGCATCACGCTCTAAGGTGAGGTGATAACTTTGCGTTTACTGATGAGACAACTCGTTCTGGGGAGCGCATTCCTGGTGCTGTTTGCGAGCTTGGGCCAGGCCAAGACGAAGCGTACCCAAACGCCGGCAAAGCACCACACTGTCTCATCATCGGGCAAAAGCCATAGACGCCATGGAGCCCGTGCCAGGAAAAGCTCATGGAAGCGGCATGGGCAGCAGAGCATAGCCCCGGATCGCATACGGGAAATTCAGCAGGCGTTGATTCGCGAAAAGTATCTTGATGGCGCTCCCAGCGGTAAATGGGACGCACCGACCCAGTCAGCCCTGGTCAAATACCAGGCAGCCAATGGCTGGCAGGCAAAAGTGATTCCTGATTCGCGCGCCCTGATCAAACTGGGGCTTGGACCGAATTATTCCCAGGAAACGCTCAACTTCGAAAAGCCCGCTACTGACGCCATAGCCTCCAACGGCGCCGCCGGAAGCAACAGCCCGAACAAATAGACCTTTCCGCGCAGCCGGGGAAGGCTGCGATCCATGAAAGTTTTGGCTGGTTGTGTGTTGCTGTGTTGCGCTATCAAGCGGCTTGCAATTGCGGCACATTCCGGGTCCTGGCAATGACTGACCGGAACCACGGCCGCCGTCCTCTGGGCAATTCCTTCACGAATTCTTCAATCAGCGCCTCTATGGTATTTGCCATTTTCCTGTCTGGCCAAGAACGATTCTTATACTTGAGCCTCCGTAAAGTCAGGTGCGCCAGCAGGCAGTTCACGCGTTCGCGGTTCTCCACGACGCGCTTGCGATCCAGATCAGGACGCCTTTTACGCCATTGCTTCGGATTGGGCAGATAGTCAGAAGCGGCGACATCATGCGGGAGGCGCTTCCGCGAAGGGAATTCCGGATAGAAAAAGTCATAGAGATTACGGTAATGGATGAGGAAGGATTCGAGCAGGGCATTGTTGAGCGTGCGTGGTCCTACGCCTTTGCCCTGCAGGGCGTCTGCGAGCTCCCGCAGCATCTTGATCTCATAACTGATGTGCCTGAGCGCCATCTCCCGAAGCCCATTTTCATCTTTCTGAAAACCTGCTGGAGGCGTCATCGGCAACGGAGTTGGACGGATGGTGGTGCTTACTTTTCGCAGCTTCCTGGAGTTGGAAACGGGTGCGGTCATTGGATTCCGCAAGGGCAAAGCCTGCTGCTTCATGGGCGCGGCCAGCGGCTTTACAGGAGCAGTTACGGTTTCTTGCGTGGTACCTGCATATCGTCCACGTGTCGAGACAGGTTTTGGCGCGGCAGGCATAGGTCGTGCAGCCTTGCCTTGCCGCCTGTGGGATATCTTTTGGGAATCCCTCTGTGGCGGTCCGGTTTCCGGAGTACGTTCATATCTGGTGTTAACCTTACGCGACAGCTTCTGACCCTCCGGAGTCTCCGGGAAAGTGATGGGCGCAGACGGCTCATTGCGGGTCCGATGTGTCCTTCTTCTCTGCATTCTTTAAATTGGATGCAGTTTAGAGGCAGAGTTTATCCGTCCGACTATTGATTGCTCATCTGGTCTCTGGCCAATTTATGGAAACTTCCTGAGTTCCAGCCATCGATGCCCTTGTGCCCGGTCACGGGGGAGTCTCCGAATCCTCAACCCGCGCTCCCGGCATTGCTCTTTGATCCAGCGGAAGCTATGTGCGATGGTACCCGCCGTTTCAGACTCGTGGCTGGTTCCCACCCAGGAATCGCCCTGGTAGTCCGGATATCTCCAATTCGCAGGTTGATAGGTCAGCAGAAATGCCGCACCGGGCCTGGTATCGCGGACAAAATTATCGAGCATCACCTGAATCTGCTTTTTGGGGGCGTGTGTCCAGATGGAGTAGGCAAGGAAGAAATCGAATCTTTCGTTAAACACCGAAGTGTCGAAATTGGCATTGCCGTCAAAGCGGGGACACTTGCATTGCAAAATCTCCGGTTCCAGGATCTTGTACATGCCGAGTGCCAGCCGCTCCTGATGAGGTTCAATACCGCAGTAGCGGCCGGGGTTGAGAAAGTGGATGAGCCAATAACCGGCGCGCAGCACTCCGCAGCCGATGTCGAGCACTCTAGAGTCAGGATTGAGTCCGGCCCGCAGCAGGTACATGAATTGCTCACAGCCGGAGAGCTCAAAGTTTTCAGCAGGAATGCCGTAAAAGCGGTACTGTGCCAGCGCCTCAAATTTCTTCTGCAGATTCATACAACGAGATAAAGTACCACTTTGCTCGTCTGCCCGCAGACCCAGACGCAGCGGGGATTTGGGACTAGCGAAGTTCCAGCGGGAGAAGGGCTCTCCACGCGTTCTGACGGGAACCGGCGAGTTTGACAGTCTGGCGATGTTCTATAAAATAGAGAGGCAAGCCTTCCTTCACAGCGCCGAGCGGTTTTCCGGCGCACCTTCAAGCCGAAGTGGCGGAATTGGCAGACGCGCATGGTTCAGGTCCATGTACCCGCAAGGGTGTGGGGGTTCGAGTCCCTTCTTCGGCACCAGAAATTTCCAGTTTTCCTTAAGACCCCACGAATTGTTCAGGCTGCTAAACAGTGCTCAGGTCGATGTGAATGCCAGCAGTGCGATGAAGAGCCATCCAAAGGGGCATTTGAAGACTGAGATAGAGGAAGCTTTTTCCCTGACGCAAAATCCTCACGGGCTGAGTTCTCATTCAAGTTATATTCGAGGAGTGAGAGCCCGCACAAGTTAACCCGCGGGTGAAACGTTGGTTTAACATTTGCCCCGGCCGCAATTCACAAAGTAGACAGAAAAAATGCGGAGCGTTCACTTCCTGTTTACTTCCGAGTTAATGCTAAAATCAGGAAAATTTTTCGTCCCCCAGGAGCCCTAATGCAGGCAGTCCTTGCGCTGGAAGATGGAAAGATCTTCCGCGGCGAAGGTTTCGGCGCCAAAGGTGAATGTTACGGAGAAGTGGTTTTCAACACGTCACTGACTGGATACCAGGAAATCTTCACTGACCCTTCTTACGCTGGACAAATTGTCGTCCTCACCAATCCCGAGATAGGAAATTATGGGACCAATTTCGAAGACAATGAAGCCAGCCATCCATATATTGAAGGACTGGTAGTCCGCGAGTTCTCACGCATCAGTTCGAACTGGCGCTCGCAGCAGGTCACGGACGAGTACCTGGACAGATTCAGAGTCCCGGTGATCTCTGAAATCGACACGCGCGCCCTGGTGCGCCACCTGCGCACCAAAGGAGTAATGCGCGGCGTAATTTCGTCAATGGATACGAGCGTGGAGATCCTGATTGCAAAGACCCGCTCTATTCCCAAAATGGATGGAACCGATCTGGCCAAAATCGTTACCACAAGACACCGTTACGACTGGACAGCGGGCTCGCAATTTCAACCAGTTCCGGTCATCGACGGCCAACCGGGCCGCCATGTTGTCGCCTATGATTTCGGGATCAAACAGAACATCCTGCGCATGCTGGTGGATGCAGGATGCCGCGTGACGGTCGTTCCAGCCATGACCAGTGCGGAAGATGTGCTGAGAATGGCCCCTGACGGAGTGTTCCTTTCAAATGGCCCCGGCGATCCTGAACCTTGCAATTACGCGCAGGAAAATATACGTGGGCTCATGGGAAGAGTGCCGGTCTTCGGCATTTGCCTGGGGCACCAGTTGATCGGCCTGGCCCTACATGGAAAGACTTATAAGCTCAAGTTTGGCCACCACGGCGGCAATCATCCGGTCAAACAGATGGAGAGCGGCAAGATCGAGATCACGGCCCACAACCACAATTTTGCTGTCGCCCCTGATTCTCTGAAGGACTCTGAAGTCATGAATACGCACATTGACCTGAATGACGGCACTCTGGAAGGGCTGCGCCATCGAAGCATGCCATTATTCAGCGTGCAATATCACCCGGAAGCCTCTCCAGGCCCGCACGACTCACATTATCTGTTTCACGATTTCATGAAGATGATGAAGGAATGGAAGAACTAAATGCCGCGCCGTAAAGACATTTCCAAAATATTGATCATTGGCTCCGGGCCTATTGTGATTGGCCAGTCTGCCGAATTTGACTACTCGGGTACACAGGCCTGCAAGGCCTTGAGAAATGAAGGATACGAGGTGGTGCTGTGTAATTCCAACCCGGCCACCATCATGACGGACCCGGAGATGGCGGACCGCACTTATATTGAGCCGCTTACGTCTGCCTACCTGGAGGAGATCATCCACAGAGAAGTGGAAATGATGGAGGTAAGGAGCCGAGGCAAGTTTGCGCTGCTGCCAACAGTAGGCGGGCAGACAGCGCTCAATCTTGCGGTGGAACTTTCCGACAGCGGTGTACTGGAAAAGTATAACGTGGAGTTGATCGGGGCGCAGCTTCCCGCCATTAAGATGGCAGAAGACCGCCTGCTCTTCAAGGATGCGATGCTCAAAATCGGCCTTGATGTTCCGCGTTCTGCTCTGGTCAACAATCTCAAAGATGGCCTGGAGTTTTCCGCGAAGATCGGATTTCCCGTAATTATTCGCCCTTCGTTCACGCTGGGTGGGACGGGCGGAGGCATTGCCTACAACCGCGAAGAGTTGCTGGAGATCGTGGCCCGCGGACTCGATCTCTCGCCGGTGCACGAAGTCCTGATCGAGGAATCCGTGCTGGGATGGAAGGAATACGAACTTGAGGTAATGCGTGACATAGCCGACAACGTCATCATTGTCTGCTCGATCGAGAACTTCGATCCCATGGGAGTGCATACGGGTGATTCCATCACTGTGGCGCCGGCACAGACCCTTTCAGACCGTGAATACCAGCACATGCGCGATGCCGCAATGCGGGTTATTCGCGAAATTGGGGTAGAAACGGGAGGGTCAAACATTCAGTTTGACGTAAACCCCGACACCGGACACATGGTAGTCATTGAGATGAACCCACGGGTATCGCGCTCTTCGGCCCTCGCCTCCAAAGCAACTGGATTTCCGATTGCGAAGATTGCGGCGATGCTGGCAGTAGGTTACCGCCTGGACGAAATTCAGAATGACATTACCCGCAAGACGCCGGCTTGTTTTGAGCCCACAATTGATTACGTGGTGGTCAAGATTCCAAAGTGGCAGTTTGAGAAGTTCCCCGGCGCTGATGAGACCCTGGGCCCGCAGATGAAGTCCGTGGGCGAAGCCATGGCCATCGGACGGACTTTCAGGAAGCTTTCATGAAGGGGTTGCGATCCCTGGAATCTGGAAAACGGAGAGGTGCGGAGAAGATTGAACCCTCTATCCTGACCCAGCGTCTGGTGACTCCTCATCCGGAACGTATTAATTATTTGCGCTATGCGCTGGCCCAAGGGATGTCACCGAGGGAATTAAATGAGATGACCGGCATCGATCCATGGTTCCTGTATCAACTGAAAGAAATTGCCGATTTGTCATCAGAACTGGCAGCGCATGATGCCGCATCTGTTCCACCGGAATTGCTGCGTAAAGCAAAACGTATGGGTGTCGCCGATGAGCGGCTCGGGCTGATCTTAAGTACGACCGATCAGGAAATCCTGCGGCTGCGGAACAGCCATGGACTGCATTCGGTTTACAAATTGGTGGACACCTGCGCGGCGGAGTTCGAAAGCTTCACACCGTATCTATATTCCACCTATGAAGATGAGGATGAAGCTCCGCCCACCAGCAAAAAGAAGATCATCATCCTGGGAAGCGGACCCAACCGCATTGGGCAGGGGATTGAGTTTGACTATTGCTGCTGTCACGCGGCATTTGCGCTGCGCGAAGACGGTTATGAAACCATCATGGTCAACTGCAATCCTGAAACTGTTTCGACCGATTACGACACCAGCGACCGCTTGTATTTTGAGCCGCTCACGTTCGAAGATGTGCTTGCCATCTACAAGCATGAAGCCGAGAGAGGGGCCTGCATGGGAGTCATCGTGCAGTTTGGCGGCCAGACGCCACTCACCCTGGCCCTGGCTCTCAAGGCCGCGGGTGTGCCTGTGATAGGCACTTCTCCCGAATCGATTGATCTGGCGGAAGACCGGAAGCGATTTGGCAAACTGCTGGAGGAATTAAGCATTCCGCAACCAGCAGGCGCGATTGCCACCAATGTAGAGGAAGCTGTTGCAGGTGCACGCACGGTGCGGTACCCGGTGCTGGTGCGGCCGTCGTACGTGCTCGGAGGCCGGGCCATGGTCATGGCTTACGAAGAGGCCAGCGTGGTCAGGTACATGAAAGAAGCGGTCGAATATTCGCAGGAGCGGCCTGTCTTAATCGACCATTTTCTGGAGAGCGCGATTGAGGTAGACGTGGATGCGCTCGCTGACGGCGAAGACGTGGTGATCGCGGGCATCATGCAACACATTGAGGAGGCAGGAATACACTCAGGTGATTCTTCATGTGTTTTGCCAGCGGTTGATCTTCCGGAAACGGTACTGAATACAATCCGCGATTACACCGTGCGGCTGGCACGGGCTTTGAATGTGATTGGATTAGTGAACATCCAGTTTGCCGTGCAGAACCATAAAGTGTTTGTGATTGAGGTGAATCCGCGCGCGTCACGCACAGTACCCTATGTGTCGAAAGCCACCGGCGTTCCCCTGGCAAAAATCGCAGCGCGTCTGATGAGCGGACGCAAGCTCCGCGAGTTCCTGCCGGAGAATATCGCGCAAGGTGCTGATCTTTCGACGGGCGCGGGATACTTTGTGAAATCGCCGGTATTTCCCTGGTCAAAGTTTCCCGGTGTAGATACGATCCTCGGCCCGGAGATGAAATCCACAGGCGAAGTAATGGGATCAGCGGAAACTTTCGGTGAGGCTTTTGCCAAAGCGCAACTGTCGGCCGGGCAAATCTTGCCACTGACCGGAACGGTCTTCGTCAGCGTAAATGACCGCGACAAGCGGGACGTGGTGGAACTCGCCCGCCGGTTCCTGGAGTTGGGATTCAGGATCGTGGCCACGCAGGGAACAGCAGCCTGCCTGGAGCGGGACGGTTTGCAGGTTAAGTGCATCTACAAAGTGCAGGAGGGCCGTCCTCATGTTGTGGACCTGATCAAAGGTGGACGCATCCAGCTTGTGGTCAATACACCTCAGGGCCAGGAGCCGTGGTTTGATGAAAAAGCGATTCGCCGGGCCACGATAACAAACCGGATTCCGGCCATTACAACCATGTCTGCGGCTTGGGCAGCGGCTGATGGCATTGCAGCGCTACAACTGCATGAAGTCAATGTGAGGTCGCTTCAGGAAATCCATGGTTCCGGCAAACCGGGTGGCTGCTGTGGCAGAAAAGCAACGTTCCACGCTATATTCATCGCATGATGGGGCCATCCTCCTCGCGGATCACGCTGACTTGGCAGAAAAGCTACTGAGCCGGTCGCGTATGCGCGGCACAATAGCGGAGGCAATCTGTTCCTGGGTGGCGATGCGGTCCTGGGCTTTTATATCGAAAGTGTTGGCCCACAGAATGAACCCGGTGGAAGCATTGGCCAGCCTGGCATTCACACGCAGCAGATTGCCTGAGCGTTGAATACTGCCTTCAAGAATTACTTCCACATTCAGACGCTTGCCGATATTTCGGATGTCTCTGAAACTCTGTTTGAAACTAAAGACTGAAGTCCTCACGATGACATCGAAGTTGCCTGCGAGCGTCAACGCGCTGATAAGGGTCTCAGTCACCGCATCAGCAAGAGTCTGGTCGGCGGCATCAGGATTACTGAGATCCAGAAATGGCAAAACCGCAATGCGGCACTTGTCTCCGCTGGCACAGACCTCATTGGCAGGCGTAATGCCGTTGGCGGGCAGATGCGAAATGACTGGAACATACGAGCCTTTAGGAACATCAATCCGCACTGCGTCATATTGTCCTTCAGTGCGGTAGTACTCCTGCAATTTAAGCCTTAGACGCCGCGCCTGGACACGGACAATCGTATCTATCCGGGGATCAAAGTTTTCTCTGCCAAAAACCTCCACGCCCAGAGAGTATTCCTTGATTTCATGCTCCTCTTCGCGCAGGACCTTGGTCACCAGCATCTTCAGAAAACGCCTGAGAAACTCCGATCCGGAAAAGGATTTGCTGGTAACTATCTTTTCTACATAATCCCAGACACGCTGTTGTGTACTATGAAGTGTAAAATTGTGGGTTGGAACGGTTGTTTCTTTTTCTCTAGCCAATAACACAGCCACTCCCTAAACTTTCATGGGCCGGCCGCTTCGACCTTCCCCTTATCTTAGATCTTCAGGGACACCCGCACACGAAGCGCAGCAGGTGTGCTTCTTAAGAAATCATTCAGAAAACTTAAAACTTATATCGACAACCAATCAACTTCGATGCAGGGATTAAAGAATTGGAAGGCCGAAATTCCCGAATTGGGAATTGAAATTCCTGAAAATGGAACAAAACGCGCCGCTTAAAGCAGGCATGCAGCAACAATCATGGAGTTTAACATTCCATTAACATTGTGCTCACCTAGATTAACTGTACAGGAACTATGCGAACGATGATGATTGCTACACACGATACACATCCCCCAGGAGCAGTAATGCACTTGTATCAGCAAGATCATGCATGGTTCGCCCTTCAGGTACGGCCCAGGCATGAAATAAAGGCAGCCAGCATGTTACGGAACAAAGGGTTTGAAGAATTTGTTCCTCTCTATGAAAGCCACCGTCAATGGTCTGACCGTAAGAAGACGGTGACCCTGCCACTCTTTACCGGGTACGTTTTCTGCCGCTTTGATCCTAATCAAAAAGTGCCAATCGTCACCACTTTCGGAGTGATCCGGGTAGTTGGTTCCAGCAAGGGATGCATACCCATTGCGGATCATGAGATCGAATCCATTCAAAAGATTACCGCTACCGGCAGGAGTGTTGAACCGCACCCGTATCTGAACTTGACTGTAGGTTCCAGGGTGAGGGTGCAGGAAGGACCATTGACTGGATGCGAAGGTATGCTTGTTGAACATAGAGCCAATCTTAAATTGATCCTTTCGATGGATTTGATTCAGAGATCGATGTCAGTGGAAATTGAAGGATACGCCGTAGTTCCCGTCAGAGATGACGGCCCTGTGGCCGTCGGCATGGCATAGGCAACCCTTTAAACAGCAAACTCCAGACAAATTCCCGTGAGCCGGCGTAACCGACCGGCTCCGGCATTCAGAAGTTTACTCAGTCACCTGCAAAATGCGAATGGGACTGAGAATGGCGCGAGCCTGCCTTGTTGTAGTATCCGGCTAAATTCCAGATAGTCATGCAGGTTTCAGTGACCGTAGCTGGAGCAACGGTCCATATCAACCATCGAGCAGATATTTCACTCACTCTGTTGCGCAATGACCATATCAACTAATTCCTATCCTCGAGGCCAGGTGTGAAACTTGTCATACAAATCAGCAGCAGCGGTGTAGAACACGAACCAGCACTGCGCCAGTTTGCCAAAGTTGTATCCCAGTTGGTATCAGAAGGCCACCGCATCACGATTGTATTCAGCAGAGGCAATGCTATTCTCAAAACCAAGTCCGCGCTACATGAGTGCTCTTATTGCACGCAGAAAAACCATTTGAATGGAAATGGCACTCAAGCTGCTGTCAATGGAGAGATGCACAATGCCACACTGCCGCTGCTCACCGAACGCGCCAGCGCGCCACTGGTCGCCATACTTTCCGGCGTAGGCGTGGCTGCCTTTGGGTTATGCGGCGCTGACGGACACATACTGCGCGTCCGCAAATTGAACGGCCATGCCGGACAGGCATGGGGAGCAGAAGTGGCAGCAGTCGATCCCTTCTGGCTCGATATCATTTCGAACAGCAAAGGTGTTCCCGTGGTCGAGAATGCGGGGCTGGGAGCTGATCAGAATTGCTACACTCTTGATCCTGACCAGATGGCGGGCGCGTTTGCCATCGGATGGAATGTTGACGCCCTGATATTTCTCACCACAGCCGAAGGGCTGACCAATGCCGACGGCTCGGTGGTGCGCTGGTTGGAGGCGGAAAGACTGATGGAGTTGACTAAGAGGTCGGCCATTGCCCAGGAGATGCTGTCAAAACTTCAGGCCTGCCGCCATGCGCTCAAGCATGGTGTGCGCCGGGCCAGGGTGCTTCCCGTCTCCCAGGTGGAGAGCCTGGCAATGTTTTACGTTTCCAGAATCGAGTGCGGGACTGAAGTGATCGAGGCAGCCGGAAAGACAGCATCCGCGTAGATTCATTGGTTCAATCATCAAGTGCGCCCGCTGGCGCGCGTATAGCTTCAAAAAGGAGATCGCTTTGAGTTTGCATAGCAGCAACACAGAAGAGAGCAGTACCTACAAAGTTGTGGTCAATGCTGAAGAACAGTATTCGATCTGGCCGGAGGGCCGCGCCAATGCTTTGGGCTGGCACGATGCGGGCAAATCCGGGCCGAAAGAGGAATGCCTTGCTCATATCCGCGAAGTATGGACGGACATGAGGCCGCTCAGCCTGCGCAAGAAAATGGAAGGAGCTGCGCCATTCAATGCCATGCCACGTGAGCAGGCGAGCGCTGCTGGGATCGTTCCTGCCGAAGATGACTTGCTGAAAAGATTGTCGCGTCCAGAGCAATCCGTAGAAGTGAGTCTCAGGCCGGAGAAGAGCGTCGAGGCGTTCCACAAGCGCATCCAGCAAGGCCATATTTATATCAAGTTCACCGGAACACGGGGCGGCACGGAGCTCGGAATCAAGCTGGATCAGGAATCAGTCCGGGTGGAAAAAGCAGATTTTGCGAAGGGCGTCGGCACTGTCCACCTGGAAGGCACTCTGAAGCTGAATTACAAAGATGTGCGGTGTATTGCCGATGTTGACCTGACCACGCTTTCAGGCCATGGGCATCTGCAGGTTATCGAGTCATAAAAGATGTTCCGCAAAACGGTAGATTTTAGGAGAAATAAGAATCATGAGCGAGATGGAATTGATTGAAGCAGTAAAGAGCGGCGACGTGGCGGGGATCAGGCAGGCCCTGTCCGCGGGTGCAGACATCCACCAGTTAGACAAACAAGGTTGGACGGCCCTGAACTGGGCTTCTGCCAAGGGAAACCTGGACACCGTAAAGCTGCTGGTGGAAAGCGGCGCTGACGTGTTTAAGACCGGGCGCGACCTGCGTACTCCCGCAATGATTGCACTGGCTGCGGGCCAGGCAGAAACGGCAAAGTTCCTGCGCGAAGCACAGGAGCTTGTTCCCGGTGAGAAGCCTGCGCAACCACAAAGAAAATATTGCATGGCCGTTCATCTGAAGGACCTGCGCCAGTTTCCTAACTGGAAAGAGAACACTGTAGCCGCGAACACGAACGAAAATGGAAGCGGCACGGAGCAGGCACTCAGCGACAGCTCAATCGTGTATTTGCATGAGAATTTTGTGGTCACAAAGTCCATCTGGCAGGAAGAGAACGTGATCTTCAACGATGTAACCCGAGAGTGGAAGCACTTCTGCACGGCCGTGTTGAAGTTTCGCGTACCGGATGATCTTGAGCTCATCGCACCGCCCAGGGCGAGAAGCAACGCCGCAAATTAGTTTTTCTTTTCAATTCAGCTACAGCTCATCCCGTAAAGCTGGCGCGGCAGTTCCATTCAACTCTAAAGCCCTATAGCCCTATTCATGGCGTGTAAGCTGCCGAAGGCCCGATCTTCCACCGATGCGCTAAAGCATGTCGATGAGATAGCTTTAGTTGCTGCTACGTAACCTGACCGGGCAACATTCGCGTGTTCTGATTTGGCATATATCTGTATGAATGCTCCTACTCTTAAAATCCGGCCTGCGGTAAGCCGCCAGATGGCAAGCAATCTGGTCGAGCTTCTCCGCGGCAGAGCGGCTGAACAGCCGGAGCGGAACATTTATACATTTCTTGCGGAAGATACAGACCCGGAAACGGACCTCAGTTTTGGTGAACTCGACCGCAGGGCGCGTGCTGTGGCTGCGTGGCTGCAAGAGGCGGGTGCTACAGACGGCCGGGTGCTGTTGCTGTTTACGGCAGGCTTGGATTACATTACCGCATTTTTCGGCTGCCTGTATGCACGGGTGGTGGCGGTACCTGCGTATCCTCCGCGGATGAATCGGGGCTTTGACCGTCTTGAAGCCATCATTCAAGACGCAACTCCGCTCACTGTGCTGACGACTTCTGCCATTCTGACGCAAATCGAGAGCCGAGCCGATCATCACATGCTCCTGGAAGGAAGGCGTTGGGGAGCGGTTGATACCATTGGCAACGAATTGGCTGAAGCATGGCGGGAGCCGGTGGTGAATGGCGAGACACTGGCGTTTCTGCAGTACACATCGGGTTCCACGGCAAAGCCAAAAGGCGTGATGGTGAGCCATGGAAATCTGCTGCACAATCAGAAGATGATTCAGGAGGCATTCGGGCAGAGTGCCGAGTCGATCATAGCCGGATGGCTCCCTTTGTTCCATGACATGGGGCTGATTGGCAACGTGCTGCAACCGCTGTATGTGGGCGCCCGCTGCATTCTTCTTTCGCCCATGGCATTCCTGCAGAGGCCGTTGAGCTGGCTTCAAACCATCAGCCAGTATCGGGCCACGACCAGTGGCGGACCTAACTTCGCTTACGATCTCTGTGTCCGCAAGATCCGCAGCGAAGAACGCGAAAAACTGGACCTGAGCAGTTGGGCAGTGGCCTTCAACGGAGCTGAACCGGTGCAGCCGGCAACACTTGAGCGTTTCGTTTCTGCGTTTGCCGCCTGTGGCTTCCGGCGCAGCGCCTTTTATCCCTGCTATGGGCTGGCGGAAGCCACACTCTTTGTTGCAGGCGGGACAAGGGAGAATGGGCCGGTAGTTACCGCATTCGAAAAAAATTCCCTCCAGTCCAATCATTCCATTGAGGCTTTGCCACAAAGTCAAAACGCAACCGAATTGGTCAGTTGCGGAAAGGAATGGCTGGATCAGCGCATTCGAATCGTAGATCCAAACATGATGATTGCCTGCAAGCCAGGCACGGTTGGCGAGATCTGGGTTGCAGGGCCGAGTGTGGCACAGGGCTACTGGAACCGGCCGGAGGAATCCAGCCATACATTTAAAAACTTTCTTTTGAAGAATGATGGTCCGTATCTGCGCACCGGAGATTTGGGATTGGTTGCGAAGGGGCAGCTCTTTATTACGGGCCGCTGGAAAGACCTGATCATCATTCGCGGTCGCAACCATTATCCTCAGGATATAGAGCGCACCGTGGAGCGCTGCCATCCATCCTTGCGGGCAGGTGAGGTGGCCGCATTTTCGGTGGATGTGGCCGGTGAAGAGAGACTGGTGATTGTGCAGGAAGTCGCGCGGAATCACCGCCAGCAGGACCTCAGGGCAGTCGCTGAAACAATCCGGCAGGCTGTTGCAGAAAAACACGAGCTGCAAGTGTACGCGCTAAGCCTGATTAAGCCGGGCAGCATATTGAAGACGTCCAGCGGAAAGATCCAGCGGCGCGCGATCCGCGAAGCATTCAACAACGCAGCTCTGCAGGTGGTTTTCCAGTCGCAGGCAGGAGAGACAGCCGAGGTTCACGAGCTTGCCACTCCTGAAACTCGCGAACAGGTAGCGGAGTGGATTGCGTCCCAACTGGCTGCACGACTCGGTCTCAAGGGTGCAGAAATTGATATGGGACAGCCAATCGTCCGCTATGGAGCAGACTCGCTGGCGGCACTGGAACTGGCGCACAACATTGAAGCTGCATTGGGAGTATCGCTTCCTGTTTCCACGCTGCTGGCGGACAGCAGCATTTCAGAGATTGCGGCGCAGGTGTTCGGGCTAACCAGAGCTCGCGGCAACGTGCCTGCTGACACTATCACGTCTAGCAGCAGCCAGAAACAATTTTCTCTTTCGCGGGGACAGGCAGCCCTGTGGTTCCTGCACAGGTTGGCCCCGGAAAGCGCGGCCTACAATGTAGCCGGCGCGGCGCGCGTTCACGGACCAATTGATGTTGAAGCACTGAAGCAGGCATTTCAAAAACTTACCGCCCGCCATTCTCAGTTGCGTGCCTGGTTTGAATCGGGTCAGGATGCTCTGGTGCAGGTCATAGAAGATGGCGCCGCTCTCGATTTCCAGCAGGCAGATGTCTCTGGATGGCCTGGAGAGAAGTTACAGCAGACGATTGAAGAAGAAGCGCAGAAGCCCTTCCGGTTGGAACAAGCCCCGCTTTTCCGGGTTCGCTGGTTTGCAGATGATTCAGGGCAGCAGGTGCTCCTGCTTGTGGCACACCACATCATTGTTGATTTGTGGTCGTTGGCAGTGCTTCTCAGGGAATTGGGTGAGATTTACCACGCAGAAGCAAGCGGCAGAAATGCTAAGTTGCCGAGGTTGAAGCTGAGCTATCGCGACTATGTAGCATGGCAAGCGCAGATGCTGGCGGGACGTGAAGGCGAACAGCTTTGGTCGTATTGGAAGCAGCAACTCTCCGGAGAACTGCCGGTCCTTGATCTGGCCACGGACCATCCCCGGCCCGCTGTGCAGAGTTATCATGGAGCATCTGAAAGCATGACGATCAGCCCGGAAGTTCTGGCTGGCCTGAAGAAGCTGGCGCACAATCACGGCGCTACGCTTTTCACGCTCATACTATCTGCGTACCAAGTGCTGTTGCAAAAGTACACAGGTCAGCCGGAGATTCTGACAGGGTATCCCACAATGGGACGCAGCCGCGCCGGCTTCGAATCGATTGCCGGATATTTTGTGAATACTGTGGTTGTTCGCAGCCGGATTCATCCTGGCCAGACATTTCATGGATTATTGTCAAATGTGCGGCAGACAGTATTGGGAGCGTTCGAACACCAAGACTACCCCTTTGAGATGCTGGTTGACCGCTTACAGCCTGAGCGCGATCCCGGCCGCACGCCTTTATTTCAGACCATGTTCGCTTTTGAGAGTGTGCCGAAATCCAGCCACGCATCTCTGGCGGCCTTTGCTCTCGGAGAACAGGGGACACCATGCGATCTCGACGGGCTGGTGCTGGAGCCGATCAAACTGCGCCAGCATGCGGCCCAGTTCGACCTTACTCTGGGCGCAGCGGAAATCAACAACACGCTGGCGATTTCGCTGAACTACAACACTGAGTTATTAGAAGCAGCAACCATTACCCGGATGCTGGAGCATTTCAAAGTCCTGGCTGAATCGATTGTTTATCATCCGGAAATGCAGATTTCTGATCTGCCAATTCTTACTCCAGCGGAACAGCGAGAGCTGCTCGGCGAATTCAATGCAACTGCGAAGGATTATCCGGCCGGAATTTGCCTGCACCAGTTGTTTGAGCGCCGGGCAGAAGAGACGCCGGATGCAATTGCAGTGCAATGCAGGAGCGAGCACCTCACATACGGGCAGCTAAACAGCCAGGCAGAAAATCTGGCACACGACTTAAGGCGTCTGGGAGTTGGCGCAGAGGTTCCGGTCGGAATCCTGCTGGAACGCGGAATTCCCATGATCGTGGGAATGCTGGGAATTCTCAAGACCGGAGGTGTATACGTACCTCTTGATCCTGCTTATCCCCAGGAACGGCTTGCATTCACCCTGGAAGATGCAAAAGTAAAAACCCTGATAACTGAGCCACAGCTGGGTGCGGTAGTACCGCAATATCAGGGAGCGAAAGTCTTTATCAATTCAGCAGACGAGACGTCACCCAGCCCGGCAATATTGGGCTGCCCGGTGGTCCACGAGCAAAATCTTGCGTATGTGATTTATACCTCCGGGTCTACGGGCAGGCCGAAGGGTGTAGCGATTGAGCACAGGAGCGCTGCCACGCTAGTGCATTGGGCCAAAGAGGTTTATGAGCGCCGTGAGCTGGACGTGGTGTTGTTTTCCACCTCGATCTGCTTCGACCTTTCAGTGTTTGAGCTGTTCGTGCCCTTGAGCTGCGGCGGTACGGTGTTTGTCGTGCAGGACGCATTGGAGCTGTTGCAATCACCGTATGCTGGTGCGCTCACACTGATCAATACTGTCCCGTCGGCGCTATGGGAGCTGGTGCGGAACAGCGCCATTCCTGGTTCAGTTACGACCATTAACCTCGCAGGCGAGCCGCTCCTGCGCGATCTCGTACAGGAAGCATACAAGAAGCCCAATATCCGCAGAGTCTTCAATCTTTACGGCCCATCAGAGGACACCACGTATTCAACTTATGCCCTGGTAGAGAAGGCCGGCGAGAACCAGCCGACGATTGGCCGTCCGATCGCTAACTCGGCTGTGTACATCGCGCGTGATGGCGGCCTGCTGCTTCCGGCAGGAATCGCAGGTGAATTGTGCATCGGCGGTGCAGGTCTGGCACGCGGCTACCTGCACCAGCCTGATCTGACCGCACAGAAATTTGTTCCCGATTCTGTCAGCGGGAATTCAGGGACGCGCCTCTATAAAACCGGTGATCTTGCCCGTCATCGTGCCAATGGAGAAATTGAATTTCTCGGCCGCCTGGACCATCAGGTGAAAGTAAGGGGATTCCGCATTGAGCTGGGTGAGATTGAAGCGGCGCTCAAGGACCATGATGGCATAAAAGAAGCTGTCGTGGTGGCCAGAGAAGACCGATCCGGAGACAAGCAGATTGTCGCTTATGTTGTTCCGAAACGGGCTGAAGAGTTCGACATCGCGGAGCTTCGCGAGAAATTGAAGCGCTTTCTGCCTCATTACATGCTGCCGCAGGCTTTCGTGCCGCTCATGTCCATGCCCTTGACCCGCAATGGAAAGATTGATCGCCGCGCTCTTCCGGCGCCGGATCAAAGCGCTGCAAAGAGTCAGGAATTTGTAAAACCGCGCACCGCGATGGAGCAGGCGGTCGCCGCTATCTGGATGGACGTTCTGAATGTGGAGCAGATCAGCGTAACTGATAACTTCTTCCACCTGGGTGGGCATTCATTGAAGACCACGCAGGTCGTCACCCGGATCGCAAGCCGGTTCGACGTAGAGCTGCCGCTGCGGGCGGTCTTTGAGTCGCCGACTGTTGAAGAACTTTCCCGGAAGGTGGAACAAGCCATTGCTCTGAGCTCCAGCACACCAATTCGGTGTATTGAGCGTGTTTCACGAGAGCAGGACCTCCCCTTGTCCTTCTCGCAACAGCGCCTATGGTTTTTGCACCAGATTGCACCGGAGAGTCCTGCATACAACATTGCCTATGCCGCACATTTCTGGGGACGGTTGAACATCGCCGCACTCGAACAAAGTATTTGGGGGATTGTGAGCAGGCATGAGGTACTGCGAACAACCTTTATCCAGGCTGAAGATCAGCCACGACAGGTAGTGCATCCTGAAATCTCTTTGTGCATTCGACACGTGGATCTGCGGCATTTAGCGGCGCAAGACCGGCAGACGCATGCACGAGAGCTGGCAAAAACGGAAGCGCAGCGCCCATTTGATCTGCAGGAAAGCCCACTGCTGCGCATAGCAGTGATGCAGAAAGATGAAGAGGAATATGCGCTGCTTGCGGTCATGCACCATATTGTTTCTGACGGATGGTCGCTGGGAATTTTCATGAGAGAGTTGGCTTCGAACTACGAGGCGTTTTCCTCAGGTACTCCAGCAAATGGACCTGAACTCAGCGTGCAGTATGCCGATATTGCCGTGTGGCAGCGCCAGTGGATAGAAGAAGCAGTCCAGGCGCAATTCGAATACTGGAAGAGACAATTGGGCAGCATGACCGGGTTGCTTGATCTGCCGCTGGACCGCCCGCGGCCTGCGGTGCAGAGCGGGCGGGGCGCATCGTTGGAGTTTTCTGTCCCGCGCAGCACGGCTGCATTGTTGAACGAACTTGCACAGCAGCAGGATGCCACCTTGTTCATGGTACTGGCCGGTGCTTTGAAGATACTTCTGGCCAGATACAGCGGTCAACCCGATATTGCTGTCGGGACGGTAATCGCTAACCGCAAGCGTGTAGAAGAGGAGCCATTGATTGGCTGTTTTGTGAATACTCTGGTGCTGCGCACACAGCTTTCAGGTGATCCCATATTCATCGAATTGCTGCAGAACGTCCGGAGCACGACGCTGGAGGCTTATGCGAACCAGGATGTGCCGTTCGAAAAAATAGCTGCAGAAACGGATGCCTCGCGTGATCTGGGCCGCAGTCCTTTGTTCCAGGTGATGCTGGTGCTGCAGAATGCGCCCCTTGGAAAGATGGAACTGCAGAAAGTGCGCCTTGAGTTGGAAGAAATTGAAACTCAAACCGCGAAATTTGACCTGACGGTGCAATTTACAGAGTGCGAACAGGGATTGCAGGGAAAACTCGAATACAGCACTGACCTGTTCAATCCGGGAACTGCGGAGCGCATGGCTGCGCACTTGCAATCCCTGCTTGGTTCTATTGCCAGCGATCCACAGCAGCGCATCTCCGAGATGCCGTTGCTCTGCGAAGCTGAGAAGCGGCAATTATTGAAGGAGTGGAACTGCACATCACGGCTTTATCCTGATCGAGAATGTGTTCATGATCTGTTTGCGCGCCAGGCGCAGCAGACGCCTGACGCGATCGCGGTTGCATACGGTAGCAATTACCTCACTTATAAAGAGCTGGATCGAAGAAGCAACCAATTGGCGCGCTATCTGCAGAAGCTGGGAACTGGTTCGGAGCAGTTGGTGGGCATCTGCATGGAACGCTGCCCGGAAATGCTTGTGGCGCTCGTGAGTGTGCTGAAAGCCGGGGCCGCATACCTTCCCATGGATGTCCGCTATCCTGGTGAACGGTTGACTTATGTCCTTAACGATGCAGGCGTGAAGGTGCTGCTCAGCGACAAGCGCTCTCTTGAGAGGCTGCCGGAGCACGCCGCAGAAATTATCTGTCTTGATACTCAATCCAGTGTGATCGATGGAGAGAGCACACACCCAATTGCATCAGGCGCGACCAGCGATAATCTGGCTTACGTGATCTATACCTCTGGCTCGCAGGGTCTGCCCAAAGGCGTGATGGTCAGCCACGGCAGTCTGGTGAATCTGGCTTCATGGCATAACGGCACATACGGAGTCACGCCGGAGGACAAGGCCAGCCAGTTTGCGGGGTTTGCATTTGATGCGGCGACCTGGGAAATCTGGCCTTACCTTTTCGCGGGCGCATCGTTGCATCTGCCATCCACACAGATAGAAGAAGCTCCAGCGGAGTGGCTTAAGATGCATGAGATCTCGATTTGTTTTCTGCCAACGCCGCTGGCTGAAGCGACTATCAGTGACCTGAAAACGGAGTTGCCGTTGCGGTACCTGCTCACCGGTGGCGACCGCCTGCACCGGACAGAAAAAACCTTCAATTTCACCCTGGTGAATCACTATGGACCTACCGAAGCTACGGTAGTCGCCAGCGCCGCACCAGTGGATACCGGATTCCCTGGAGATCCTCCGATCGGACGCCCCATCGCGAACACCGAACTTTATATTCTCGACAAATTTCTGGAGCCTAACCCGGTGGGAGTTGCAGGAGAACTCTTGATCGGGGGCGATGGCGTGGGGCGCGGATATTGGCAGCGTCCGGAACTGACCGCCGACCGCTTCATTCCTGATCCGTACTCCGGACGCGCTGGAGCGCGTATGTACCGCAGCGGAGATCTTTGCCGGTATCTCGCAGATGGCATGATCGAATACAAAGGCCGGATCGATCATCAGGTGAAGATCAGAGGTTTTCGCATCGAACTGGGTGAGATCGAGTCTGTGCTGCAACAACATGAATGCGTTCGTGAAGCGGTAGTTCTAGCGCATGAATCGCCGGGAGCAAGTAAACGCCTGATCGCCTATGTAGTTCCGGATAAGGACTCGCCTTCTGCCGGCGAACTGGCTGCGTACTTGAGAGACCGTGTGCCTGAGTACATGGTGCCGTCGGCCTTTGTCACACTCCTGAGCATACAGATTGTTTCCCGCGCACTGCGTGTCGGGTTGAAGCTCTCTGCACTGCAGGTATTTCAGCATCAGACGCTCGCAGCGTTGGCTGCGGTCGCTGAAGATATTCAAATTCCAGCGGAAGCCGCTGTGGTGGCTTCCAGAACTGCAGGGCAGAAAAAGCGCGCGCCCGAGGATTTCCCCCACATCAGGATCAGTCAGAGAGAGCTCGAATTGGTGATTGCCGGGCGCGAAGAAGACATTGACGAGATTTATCCTCTCACCGCGCTGCAGCAGGGAATGCTCTTCCATGTGCTGGATGCCCCGGGAGCCGGGATGTACCTGAACCAGCAGGTCTATACATTCCACGGCGACCTGGATGCAGCCACTTTGCTCCAGGCATTCCAGCGAGTGGTTGATCGTCACCAGATTTTGCGCAGCGCTTTTGTGCTGACCTCGCAGGGTGAGGCATTTCAGATCGTCTTCAGAAATGTGATCCTGCCCTGGCAGCAGCATGAATGGTCGGCGCAGACGCCTGAGGAGCAGGAAGAAAATCTCGATTGGCTGCTCACATCTGACCGCCACCGGGGCTTTCAAATTTCTCAATCGCCATTGGTGCGGCTGACTCTGATCAATGTGGGAAGAAATAAATACCACCTGGTCTGGAGCTGCCACCTTATTCTGCTCGATGGCTGGTCAATACCCCTTATCTTCAGCGAAGCATTGAGCTGCTATGAAGGACTGCGCAGCAATACGCGAGTGGAACTGCCGCCGCCGGTCTCGCCGGCGGGCTATCTCCAGTGGCTGCAGCGCCAGGACGAAAGCAGAGCGAGAGCTTACTGGCAGGGAGCGCTGCAAGGTTTTTCCAGGGCAACTCCTCTTGGAGATGATCGTGCCTCGATAGGATTGGCGGAACTCGAAGCCCAGTATCGTGAAGAGACCCTGCTGTTCAGCGAAGCCGAGACAGATACTTTGAAGAGCTTTGCGGCGAGTAATCAGCTCACGCCGAATTCACTGGTGCAGGGAGCATGGGCGCTGCACCTGGCACGCAGGAGCGGCTCGGAAGATGTGGTTTTCGGTGCTGTAGCTTCAGGGCGTCCGCCGGGATTGCCAGGTGTGGAAGCTATGGTCGGCCTGTTCCTCAACACGCTGCCAGTTCGGGTCCGCATTGCCCCTGAGGCTTCAGTCTTAGGTTGGCTGAAAGAGCTGCAGGCGCAACAAGCTGAGGCCCGCGAGTTTGAATTCAGCCCGCTGGTTCACATTCAGGGATGGAGCCCGGTGCCCAGAAGCCAGCCGCTCTTCGAGAGCGTTGTCGTCTTCCAGAATGTACCGATCGATCCGGAACTGCTTGCACCTGGCCGGGGAATCCAACTGGAAGCCATGAGGAACATCGAGCGCAATAATTACGTGCTCACGATCCTGGTCGTACCCGGAAAAGAATGGCTTCTCAAAGTGGTCTATAACGAACGCAGGTTCCTGCGCTCCACCATCAAGCGGATGGCCGGGCAACTTCACCGCCTGTTATTGGAAATGGCCTCGGCACCGGAACAGCCGTTGTCCTCACTTTCGGCAAGCACCCAGCAGGAGCGCGGCGATCTGATCGCCGCATTTAATGAGGGGCTGGAAGTCTACTGACTCAAACGAACCAATAGCAATACAGGAGAGAGAAACAGATGTGTGGTCTCGCGGGATGCATTGATCTGCGCAACCAGCGCCGGATCGAAAAAGACATCCTGGAAAAAATGGCGGACGCAATCATTCACCGGGGACCCGATTCCAGCGGATACTTCATGAATGACAACGCCGGGCTGGCGTTCCGCAGGCTCAGCATTATTGACCTGCACACCGGGAATCAGCCTATTTTCAATGAAGACCAATCGCTCGTCCTGGTTTGTAACGGCGAGATCTACAACTACCCTGAATTGAAAGAAAAATTGCTGGCGCGCGGACACACCTTCCGCAGCCGCACAGATGTTGAGGTGCTTGTTCATCTCTATGAAGACCATGGCACGGAATTCCTGAACCAGATCAACGGCCAGTTTGCCTTTGCGATTTTCGATCTGAAGGCCCAAATGGCTTTTCTTGCGAGAGACCAGTTTGGAATTTGTCCGCTGTATTACACCATTGCAGGCGGCATGCTGATTTTCGCTTCAGAGATCAAGGCCATCCTGCAGCATCCGCTGGCGCCGCGTGAGGTGGATCTCACCGGGCTGGACCAGGTTTTAACTCTTCCAGGAGCTATCAGTCCGCGGACCGTATTCAAAGGAATCCAGAGCCTGCCACCGGGCCACCACATCACCGTAAAAAATGGTGACGTAAAAGTCGCCGAATACTGGGACCTTGAATACCCGAAAGAATCTGAGGCTAGTGATGGCCGCCCTGAAAAGTACCATGCGGACACATTGAAAGAGTTGTTCTCACGGTCAGTGCGTTACCGCCTTCAGGCGGACGTGCCGGTGGGATTTTTCTTGAGCGGCGGGCTTGATTCGTCGATGATCGCGTCAATGATCCGGCAGGTTTCGCCAAATATTCAACGGCATTCATTTTCAATCAGCTTTTCAGACCGGCGAATTTGCGAGGCGAAGTACCAGCAGTTGATGTCGAGGGCGGTGGACTCCATTCATCATGAGATTCCATTTAAGGAGACCGATATTGCCGCCCGCCTCAGTGATGTGATTTATCATGCTGAGTCTCCGCTGAAAGAGACCTACAACACCGCATCATTGGCCCTCTCGCAACAGACGCGGGAAAGCGGCATCACGGTGGTGCTGAATGGTGAAGGATCAGATGAGCTGTTCGCCGGCTATGTCGGTTACCGATTCGATAAGCGACGGGCGGCAGAGCCGCGCAAGACTGACCTGGATACGGTGTTTGGTGATGAAGTTCGCGAGAAGCTATGGGGCGATCCAGACCTGCGTTATGAGAAAGATGAGTATGCCTTTCGCGAGACTAAATCCATGCTCTACTCCGAACAGGTAAGCGAATGCATGGATGAGTTCGAGTGCTCGAATTTTCCGGTGGTGAATAAAGAGAGGCTGGAAGGCAGGCATCCACTGCATAAGCGCTCTTATCTTGATTTTAAACTCAGGCTGGCAGGCCACCTGATTGCGGATCACGGTGATCGGATGGCGATGGCAAACTCCATTGAGGCCCGCTATCCATTTCTAGACATCGACCTGGTCGGGTTTTGCCGCCAGATTCCTCCTGATCTGAAGCTCAATGGGTTCGTGGAGAAAGCCATACTGAAAAAGGTCGCACAGGATCTGGTCCCGAAAGAGATCATTGAGCGGGAGAAGTTTGGATTTGTTGCTCCTGGCACGCCCTCGCTTCTGCAGCAGAAGATTGCATGGGTTTATGACCAGCTTTCCTATGACCGAATCAAGAGACAGGGGTATTTCAATCCCGATACAGTTGAGTTCCTGAAGTCGAAATACTCACAGCCTGGGTTCACCATTAATCAGGCACTGGAAGACGACCTGCTGATCGTCGTGCTTACCTTCGGCCTGCTCACAGACTTGTTCCATTTACCTTCCCTGAACTGAGAGCCTGAAACCAGCGCCAGCCTTTAATCTTTGGAGTTTTTTATTCGTGTTTGAGAGTGTTCATCAATTATTCAGCCGCACAGCCAGCAGGCTTGCCGGCTCCACTGCTGTGGATGCGGGCCGCAGAAGCATCACTTATGGCGAGCTTGATGCGCGGAGTGACAGAATCGGGCGCGCGCTTCGCGGAGCGGGTGTTTCAAAAGGCGTCATTGTAGGCATTCTGGCCGGTGAACCAATCGAGGTCATTATGGCCATTATTGGGACGCTCAAAGCTGGAGCAGTCTTCTGCCCGCTGGATCCAACCTTCCCGCTGAAACGTCTGCAAGTCATGGTGGAAGGAGTGCAGCCACAGTTCTTCATCGGCGATTCGCGGTTGGTTGAAAAACTGGTGGAGATCACTTCAGGAATAATCACTACAGGAAAAGTGATTGTGCTTGATGGTGGCCCGGTCCCATCTGGTAGCAGTTTCGAAATCGTGCGCGTGAGTGAGCCAGCATGGAGCAGTGCAGAAGCATTGGCTACCGAGAGCCAGCCGGATGATCCGTGCTCGATCTACTTCACCTCCGGTTCCACGGGCAAGCCCAAAGCCATACTGGGGCGGCTGAAAGGGATGGATCATTTTGCCCGCTGGGAAGCCGAAGCCCTGGGCATTGGTGAAGGCACGCGGGTGAGCCAGTTGGCCTCACCATCTTTTGACGGTTTTCT
>QHVI01000063.1 GCA_003223515.1 Candidatus Angelobacter sp. Gp1-AA117 | reverse complement strand
GTGCACGCCAATGACAAGAAGTTTTCAGGAGAGCCCGATGCGGGAAATCTGCACGTCGGGTTCGACGAGGGGAGAGTGGGTCGCACTACTGTGTTGCCCTCTCTCCTACTCTACCGGCTTGCTTTCCAGATCTCAAACACTTTCCTCTGTGTCCTTTGTGAAACCTTTGTGCCCTTTGTGGTTAGCTTTTGGTTGTGGCTCCGCTACGCTGTGGTTAATCCGGCTAGTATTTGTCTTGCGGAGGACGTGTGTATCGTACAGTCCCTGGCGCTGCGTGTTCACCGGGGGTTCCGATCGGGCCGGTGCTTGAGCGTACCGGCTCGTTGCTGGTGCCGGTCCGTAGTTCGGGGCTGCTGCTCTCCAGCGCAGTCTTGAATTCACGCAGGCCACGTTCGATCCAGTCTTCAAGGTGCTGCTCAATGGGCAGAGCGGAAACCAGCCTGTCCAGCGGTGGCGCATAGTTCATCGTTACATGAACAACGGTCTGATCGCCCAAGGGCGCAAAATTGATACGGCCGGTGTGCTTGGGGCCAGTCAGCGATTTCCATCCAATGGACTGATTGGAGACAACCTGGGTGACCTGTGCGTCCCATTCGAATTCTTTGCCGTCGATGTTTACGGTCCAGCGGGTATGTGTGCCGAAGCGCTCGACCTCTTTCACGAAACTGATGAACTGCGGCAGCCGCTCAAAGTTTGACCACGCCGCGAAGACCAACTCCACGGGGCGGCCTACGTTGATGCCCTTTTCGAGACGCACAATGTGACTGTCTGTGTCACTGCTGAAGCTTTTGAGCGCCAGCACTCCACCCACACCGGCCAGCGCGCCCAATGCAAAACCAGACCAGAAATGCTCACGTGCCATATTTGCTCCTTGATGTTTTCGCTTATCGTTCAGTTGGAACAGAGAGGCTCAGAGCGGGTTGTATCCGCTTAAGCTGCACCGTGAGAGTTGCAGCTTGAGTTACCAAAGGAAGGTTTAAGACGAAATTTCCTCTGGCTTTCACAAGATTCGCACAATATCCACAGGGTTATCCACCGGCCAGAGTTGTTCCTGCTTGAGCCAGCCCGGTTGTTTGTGGATGATGCTTGCAACGCGAACGTGCGATGTCTGATTGACAGGAAATGCGTTCGATTCGCAAATAGTCGAAAGATGCAGACACTCGAAGCTGCGTCTGAGCTTAATCTGCGTGGCCCCTTGAGGGCGGAAGTCCTTCAGCCTTGAGTGGCGGAGGAGCGTGAGAGAAGCTTGCGTATTCACCTGAAGTGCCGTGGGGCAACACACGGCTGCAGATATCCCACTCAACAAGCCCGGCCTTGTATGGCTGGTACAAGGCCGGGCATTTTACTGCCTGAATCTACAGAACTTTCATGGTGTTTTCGCTGGTTGAAATACCTGTTCTATATGACACAATAGGTACTCTGAATGGCCACAACCCACCACAGTCTTGACCGTGGCTTACCCGCCAGCGTAGAAGCCGAAAGGGCCATCCTGGGGGCCATTCTCCTCGACAATTCCACCTATCCGCAGGCGGCTGAACTGCTCCACGCCGACGACTTCTGCCTTGATTCACACCGCCGCATCTACCTGCGCATGATGGAACTGGGCGAAGCCGGACGCCCCATTGATTTCGTCACGCTCACCGAACAACTGGGTCAGAACAAAGAAATTGAGGCCGTAGGCGGCGCGGCTTACGTAATGAGTCTTACCGATGGACTGCCGCGCGTAAAAAATATTGAGCATTACGTAAAGATCGTGAAAGACAAGGCGCTGCTGCGCGGGCTGATCCATGCAGCTACCAGCGCCATACAAAAAGCCTACGAGCAGGATGCTCCGGCGGAAGAGATCATCGAGTCGGCCGAGTCAGCCATTTTTCAGATCGCCGAGAAGCGCGTCGGCCAGGGATTCCTTTCCATTCCGGAGATCGTCAAAGATTCCTTTGGCTCCATTGACAAGCTCTACGAACAGGGCCAGCGCATCACCGGCCTTGAGACGCACTTTGAAGACCTCGACAACATAACCAGTGGACTGCAGAAGTCCGACCTGATCATCATTGCCGGACGCCCTTCGATGGGAAAAACGGCCTTTGCCATCAACATTGCCGAGAATGCGGCGGTGAATGACCATAAAGTAGTAGCGGTGTTTTCTCTGGAAATGTCGCGTGAGTCGCTGCTGCTGCGTCTGCTCTGCTCCCAGGCCCGCGTGGATTCTCACAAGCTGCGCACCGGCTTCCTCAGCCGCGAAGATTATGGCAAGCTGGTGGCCGGTCTGGGCGCGCTGGTGGAAGCCCCTATCTTCATTGACGATACACCGGCAGTTTCAATCTCTGAGATGCGGGCCAAGTGCCGGCGTCTGCAGCAAGCGCAGGGACGCCTCGATCTCATCGTGGTGGACTACCTCCAGCTTGCTTCGGCTTCCTCTCCCGGCACCGGCAGGCGCTATGAAAACCGCACCCAGGAAGTTTCCACCATTTCGCGTGGACTGAAGGCGCTGGCCAAGGAGATGCGCTGCCCGCTGATTGCTCTCTCCCAGTTGAGCCGCGCTCCGGAAAGCCGCACGGGCAACAACCGTCCACAGTTGTCTGATCTCCGCGAATCGGGTGCCATCGAGCAGGATGCCGACGTGGTGGGATTCATCTTCCGCGAAGAGGTTTACAAGCAGGACGATCCTGATCTCGAAGGCAAAGCCGAACTCATCATCGCCAAGCAGCGCAACGGCCCCACCGGCACGGTGCATCTCGCGTTTATCAAGCGTTCTACCCGCTTCGAAAACCTCGCCAATGACGCCACGCCGCCAGACGCTTACTGATGACTTTGGCTTTATCTGCGTTAATCAGTAAAGATCAGTGTCACCTGTCCCGGCCTGTCGTGGATCAGCGTTAAGTTTTTTGATTGCCCTGTGTCTCCCGAGGTTCACCGTCTTTCGTTAGTAAATAACCCTCTTTTATATGCCTTATAATCGGGGACAAAGGCTTCAGTTTGTCTACCACTCAGACATTTCAAGGTATTGCGATGCAAGCTTGCCCCTCGTGGGTTGAAGTTTCGCTTACGGCCCTCCGCCACAACTTCCGCACTGTTCTTGATTACGTACAGCCGGACGCTACGGTTTGCGCTGTGGTGAAGAGCGATGCTTATGGCCACGGCCTGCTGCGGTGTGCGCTGGCCATGCAGGAAGAAGGCGCCAAGTGGTTTGCCGTGACCCGCGCCGATGAAGGCATTGAGCTGCGCGAGGCGGGCATTACCGCGCGCATCCTGCTGCTCGAAGGTCTGTGGCGCGGCGAAGAAGAAGCCGTGGTCGAGTACGAGCTTACGCCTACGATCTGGGACTGGAATCATATTGAGCTGCTGGAGAATGCCGCTGAAAGACTGAAGATCAACCGGCGCATTCCGGTTCACCTGAAGATCAACTCTGGCATGAACCGCCTGGGGGTCGACATGAAAGACCTTAACGGGCTGCTGGAGGCCATCCAGTCGGCGCCTCATATCCAACTGGAAGGGGCGTTCAGCCACTTTGCTGCGTCAGAAATGGTTGACTCTCCCCAGGGTGACAAGCAGGTCGAGCGCTTCCAGAAGGCCCTGAACAAAATGGCAGCCGCAGGGCTTCAACCTCCAATCCGGCACATGGCCAACAGCGCTGCCATCGTGAGCCGTTCGAATTCGTGGTTCAATCTGGTACGGCCCGGTATTTCGCTGTTCGGGTATTACCTGCCTTTAACTTCCGTAGTCACAGGACGCGCCGACCAGTCGCTGGAACTGCCAGTGAAGCCGGTGCTCTCATGGAAGACGCGCATTATCCAGATCCGCGACGTGGAAGCCGGTCAGGTGGTGGGCTACAGCAGCGGCTATGTCACCGAGTTTCCCACCAGGGTAGCTGTTTTGACAGTAGGCTACAGTGATGGCCTGAATCGTCAGCTTTCTTCGCGTGGACGGGTGATTGTCCACAACGATTATGCTTCGATCGTCGGCAACATCAGCATGAACCTCACCGCCATCGATATCACCGGCATTCCCGGCGTGGAAGTGGGGGACGAAGTCACGATCATCGGCGAAACTGCCACGCGGCAAATCACCGCATGGGAGCATGCCAACCTGGCGTCTACCATCCCTTACGACATTCTGTGCGGAATCTCCAGCAGGTTGCCGAGAAGGTATCTGAAGTAGCACTTAGTATTCAGCACCCAGCACTCAGCCCCTGAACATTCACTTTGTACATTTAGCTGTTGGCGGCTGATGCTATTTCTCCATTGAATCTTGTTAATTCTCCTGTCCCTGTTTTCATCTGTGTAAATCAGTTCATCTGTGTTATCTGTGTTGAGGTTTTTCAGCGTGTTTCAGCGGCCAAGAAAGTCCGGCGTGCGCTAAAATTGAAGCATCACTCTGCAATGATTGGTTTATACGAAAAATGGATGTATGCGTGGGAGACGCGTCTCACCACCCGCGACACCAATCGTCTGGTGCGTCCACTCGACTGGGGTATGGAATGGGCGCGGCGCTGGCCCCTGGTGAACGGCAACTGTCCGCATTCAGCGGAAGAGTACGAGCAGTTCCTGCACCAGCTAAACGACGAGATCGTCGCTCACAGTGATGATTTCTTTTCCTACGAGACGCCTACCGACTTCCGCCTGGAGCAGCGCAAGATCGAGCTTTTTCCCACCGGCAGCAACGCCTCAGACAAGGTTCCCAAAGGTGACGGAGCCTTTCTGCGGTTCACCTCGCCGGTGCGCACTCCTCATCCTGAAAACGACTTGGTGAATGCCCGCTGGTTCGAGGTGGAAGGGAGACGCGCAGTCATTGTTCTGCCGCACTGGAACGCCAACGGCATCGCTTACAACGCACTGGGGCCGATGCTCAACCGCTTTGGAATCTCCATGCTGCGCCTGAGCAAGCCGTATCATGACATACGGCGTCCGCTGGAGACCCAGCGCTCCGACTATGCTGTTTCCTCCAACATCTGCCGCACCACCGATGCCGCCCGGCAGGGAATTGCCGACATCCGTTCGTGTGTGGACTGGCTGCAATCTCAGGGAAAAGAAAGCGTTGGAATTCTGGGAACCAGCCTGGGCTCCTGCTACGGATTTCTGGCGAGCGCGCATGAGCCGCGATTGAAGGTGAATGTGTTTAACCATGCGTCTACGTACTTTGCCGATGTGGTGTGGACGGGACAATCGACGCGCCATGTACGTGAAGGGCTGGAGCAGGGTGGCCTCACGCTGGAGCGGCTGCGCCAGGCTTGGCTGTGCATCAGCCCCATGGCCTACTTTGACAAATTTGCGCGCTTCTCTAAAAAATGTCTTCTGATTTACGCGAAATATGACCTGACGTTCCTGCCGGAATTCTCACGCCAAGTGGAAGCGGAGTTCCGCCGCCATGGAACCGATCTGAAAAGCGTGGTGCTCCCCTGCGGGCATTACACCACTGGGGAGACTCCGTTCAAGTTCGTGGATGCCTACCACATCATCCGTTTCCTGGTAAAAAACCTGTAAGCATTCGGCACTTGGTCCCGGACATTTACTCCCGGACATGTACCCCTGTCAAAACTTAGTAGCTGATGCCCTGCTAAGCGTCGGGTAGTGATAGCGCCGGAGGTGCGGAATTATTGAGCCCACGTCGGAAGACGTGGGAGAAGGTGAAGTAAAAGATAAGAATCCCGTCAGGGCGGCACAGATGATTGCTCGAATCCAGTAAACCCTCCTCCCAGATTCCTCCTCCAATAAGTGTTCGTTCACAGGAGCAGGCATGAAGGTACTCTCATTTCTGGGTGCAGTAGGATTTGGTCTGTTTGCCGGAGTATGGCTGGTGGAACTCAGGCACAAGCGCATTGCCGCCATGCAGCCGCTGAACATCAACCAAGCCAGCGAAAGTGAAATCGTCCGCCGGTTGGGACTTACCCCGGAGATAGCGGAGCGCATTGTCGAGCACCGGCCATATCCAACCAAGATGGATTTGCTGGGCCGCATGGTCGTGCCGCAGGAACTCTACAACTCGATCAAGCACCGGATTGCCTCTTAGCTCCTGGCGAAACCTCTCCAGTTTTCAAGAATGTTCAGGGGCTGATTGCTGAGCGCTGATTGCTGAGTGCTGATTGCTGAGTGCTAATTTCCGAACCCACACAGCACCTCAATTCATCTAAACTGTAAACCTACGCAGACCGGAGGGCCCTCATGTTCAATTTTGATTTCCTGAAAGCCATCAAAGCACCAGAGCACCGGCTGGCCTGGCTGGTCGCCATCATGGCTGATGCGCTGCAGATCGTCGCTTTCCCGGTTTTTGCCGAGGGTTTGGTTTCGCCCTTTGATACCGTTCTTGATTTCCTCGTGGCCTTTGTTCTTACGCGGCTGCTCGGCTGGCATTGGGCTTTCCTGCCAAGCCTGGGCGCAGAACTGATTCCCGGCGTCGATCTGTTTCCCACCTGGACTGCCGCTGTTTTCTTTGTCACGCGTCAACGCGTGCGCAGTGCTGAACCGGAGATTCTCCCTCCCGGCCCTGCTCCTGCCTCGCGACAATAAGATATTTGAAATGTGCACTCCTCATTCATCGCCTAAGTATTCGCTCGCTCTCAGCAAAAAGTAAAGTTCATGAGCCTGATATGTTGCATCGGTCTGCGTTGTACTTAACTTTGCTTCTCCAATCTCTCTCGCCAAATTTACTCCTTGAATTGACCCGGCCCATTCAACGAGCTTCGCTGGAAGACCTGAAAAAACACCAAGTCCGAGAACCACGGCAGATGCTACAGTCGATTTCAAAAATGAACGCTTCTTGCTCATTCTCCGACTCGCTCTGATCTTGGCGCGCAATTGCAACAACTCAGGCAGCAATAAGTCATTATAAAGCTCAGCCGCCTCTGCCTCTGTGACTTGGGTTTTATTCTTGAATCGCTCTTTGGCAGCCCTCTCTAAGGCATTTCTGTAGAGAAGAAATCCATCATATTCTTCTGCCCGTATTTTCAGCAGCACGTCGATCGGAAGATCTTTCAATAATGGCAATTTGTGACTTAAGTCCGCGCTTACAGTAGATGGGGGTGGCTCATCCTCTTTTTTGTTTAATTGGGAAAGCAAGTATGCCTCGGCAGGAAGATTCGTCAGATATTTATTCCTGAATCTTAATGAGTAATATTGTTGTAAAGCAGCATCCATCGCTGGATCATCAAAAATATATTCCAGTAATTCATTTTCGATTGCAAAACGGGTACTTAGAATTTTTTGCCCATCAGATTTGAGCTTTAACTTATCAGTCCACTCGGCTGGTTGGTGAAAAATGATACCTTGGGCACCATGTTCGATAAAGTCTTCCGGCCCTGTAATAAATAATCCGCCGTAGGGTCCAAAATTATCGAACCTAATTCGAAACTTGGAGGCTATTCCGCTTACTCTGCGCTTCGCGCGGGAAATCATTTGCTGAAACCCGGGAACAGCTTCCTCTAAGTGTTCAGTGCATAAATGAAGGTCATGAGGAACTAATTTGACAAGTCCCTTCTCAATCACTGCTCTCAATTCTATTAGAGTAAGGAGAGCGCCTCCAAGTAGCTCGCGCTCAACACTTTCTGGAGCACCGGTCTTAGCCGGCTTGAACCAAAGCGGAAGAAGAACCTCGTCACAATACAAAACAGCATAGCGAGCCAGAGTTTGAGCTTTACTCAGCCTGCAATTCCATTTGGGACAATTGTCTCCACGCAGACATGCGCTCGCCATGAAGTTGTAAAACGACAGTGGGTCACGAGTAGCACCAGCGTCGGGCAGCTCATCCGCAATGGCTTGTTCCAGCTTAACGGAAAAATCTCTGAGCTCTGTCAAGGGTCGTCCAAGCACAAAGTTCTTCACCAACTCTGGAGTAAAAAGATTATGTTCTTCGATCAGGTGTACGATGCGGTTCATAATGCATTTGTGGCGAGGATATTATAAGCTGCCGATTGGAAGTCAAAGCACGTTATTTAGGATAGTCGGTGGTCTAATTGGAGCAATCTGTGAAAGTTTGTCAGCAAGCTGTCCTGGTATGCCTTAGCACAAAAAAAGCGGGAATGGAAAGATCCATTCCCGCGCATTTGCAGCTAGCTAGAGGAGCTTACTCAACTTGGATATCGCCCGACCCGGTATGCAGGTCGACCAATACCCCCCCATTTCCTACTTTACCCTGAACATGCTTGTTCCCGAGATTTCCCTGCATGGTGACTGGGCGGTTCATCCGCAGAGTGCCTGACGAAGTTCTAGCATCGATATTGAAAGAAGTTGAGGCGGGAACGCGTAGATCGATGTTGCCTGAGCCCGCGCTTGCGTGCCAATCGCCGGTGGGTTCACCGTCAACACGGATATCACCGCTGCCGGTTTCGACTCTCAATCCACGCTTTACGCCGCGCAGCTTAACATTACCGGAGCCGGTACCAACTTTTACGTTGCCGGAACCCGCTTGTTCCAACTCAACCTCACCGCTGCCGGTATTAGCGTTGATCTCCCCTGCAATACCGCCACCACGGATATTTCCGCTGCCCGCCGAAGCAGCCAGGGCTCCCTTGATGGAATTGATTTTTAAATCGCCGGAGCCGGAACTCACCCGCACATCAGCGCCGATGTTATCCAGAGTGATATTTCCCGAGCCGGTCTTGGCGCTCACTGCAAGCTGAACTCCATTGATGTTCTGGTCTCCCGAACCGGTCACGGATGTAAGCCTGGTTTGCGCGGGCACTGTAAGATCATAATCGATGGAAACATTCTGCTGCAGTTCGTGGTCTTCAATCCTGCCAATACGGATGGAGTTTCCGGTCTGTTCGATCGGAGGATTGGCCTGGATCTTCTGGATTTTCTCATGCGCGCTCATGCCGCCGCCAAACCATTGATCACGAGCGCGAATTTTTGCCGAGATGTGCACCACGCTGCTTGCCCCGGTATGCACAGTGATATTCCCGGAGCCGGAAACTACATTGAGATCCACGTTTCCGTTGACTTGCAGCGTCTTATCAAAGCCGCCGGTTTCAGTCGCGTGGAGTTGCACAGCGCCGAAAGCAAAAAGCGATAGAGCGAGAGTAAGAATTCTCCTGGATTTCATTTTCCCTCCTGATCCTAGCTATTGCAGAACTACCTCATTGCCCTCTTTCAGTCCGGAGAGCAGTTCTGTCTTGGAGCCGTTGGAAATTCCCACGTTGACCGCCAGTTTCCGCTTGCCGTCCCTTGCATTCGGGTCGGGCACCTCGACGGAAGCATTGCGGTCTTTGTCATAGATCAGCGCGCCTTCCGGAACCATCAGCACGTTCTTGTGCTCTTCCAGCAGGATTTCGGCATTGGCAGTCATCATCGATTTAAGTTCACCCTTGGAGTTGTCAATCGAGACCCGCACTTCGAAGGTGGTCACGTTGTCCTTTTCCACTCCCATGGGAGAAATCTTGGTGATCCTTCCATTGAAGGTGCGGTCTTTGAATGACTCCACTTTGATTCGCGCAGGCTGGCCTATATAAACCTTGGCGATGTCGCTCTCATCCACCTTGCCCTTTACATAAACTTCGCGTGTGTCTCCCACGGTCATGAGCAGCGTGGCTGAAGAACCCACAACCAGAATGGAGCTGACAGCGTCGCCAACCTCTACATTGCGCGAGAGCACAATCCCATCCATGGGAGAAACGATGGTGGAGTTGCTATATTCCTCTTCCGTCTGGGCAAGCTGCGCTTTAGCCTGTGAGACCTGAGCCCGCGCCTGCCTGAGTTTGGCTTCTGCCACAACCTCATTGGCTTTGCCCAACCGCTGCTTGTTCACGGCCATCTCATAGTTTTTCTGAGCATCATCAAGTTGAGCCTGGGAAACGACTCCATCTTTGGCCATCTGCTGGGCGCGTTCGTAAGCGCGTTTCAGCATGGGCACATCGGGGCCTTCGGCATCCACCCGGGCATGCTGCAAATCTGCTGCGGCGGCGTGAGCCGCAGCTTCGGCAGCTTCCAGTGAGGCGCGCTGCTGGTTCACCCGCGCCTGGATTTCTTCTTTGTCCAGCTCTACCAGCACCTGCCCCTGCTTTACTGGCTGGCCATAATCCACCAGCAGCTTCTTGACGATGCCGCTGGCTTTCGATTTCACGTCCACCTGCGTAATGGCCTGGATTTTGCCTGTGGCTACAACGTTCTTAGCCAAGTCGCCGCGCTCTACTTTGGCCAGCTTGGAGGAATCAATACGGTTGCCACCCCGGGTGGCTGCTACTGCCCCAACCACAATAAGAATGATTACGCTTACAGAGCTGAGGATGAAGATCAGCCGCTTCTTGCCTTTTTTGCCGTTTGCCACGGAAGTCTCCCTTCTCTTCTGGTCTGCCTGTAAATACGCGCGGCGGCTGAAATAAGTTCCCGGATGGCAGAATTATTCCCGGCTCCTCTGCATTGCGTTAGACCGCGTATCCGGTGGAAAGGAGAGCAGGAAATTCAGGCACACATTGCCATTTCCGGGTGTTTTCGGTAGCCTCGGCTGTGCCTGGAAAAGCAGTCATTTCAGACGGATAGAGGAATCTGAATGGAATTAATTCTGGCCCTCATGAACTTGCCGCATGTGATGTTGCCGGGAGGCTCGGCTAACCTTCTCATTCTTCTGCGCTGGATTCATCTGATCGCCGGCATCACCTGGGTGGGCCTGCTCTACTTCTTTTTGCTGGTGAATACGCCTGTGCTGCAGGAAATGGATCCCAACGTCCGTCCCAGGGTTGTAGTCACGCTCATGCCCCGCGCACTCTGGTGGTTTCGCTGGGCTGCGGTGGTAACCGTGCTGGCCGGAATCTGGTACTGGATGACCATCGTTGCTGCCGATGCCCACAACGCCCAGACCAGCGGTGGTCAGGCAATTGGCACCTTCTTCATGATCTGGACGGCAGCCTTCATCCTTGAGATGGCATTACTCATGGGACCTGCGGAGGCCCTGAGGCGCGGGCCGGTGCTGGGAACCATCATGGGAATTGTGGTGGTTGCGGCGGCTTGGCTTTATTTGTCGCTGAACTCTCATGGCTGGGAGAGTAATCGTCTGCTGGCGATTGGTATTGGCGGAGGACTGGGCTGGTTCATGCTGCTCAACGTATGGGGATTGATCTGGCGGATACAAAAGAAGATCATCCGCTGGACCAATGAAAGTATTACCAGCGGAAAGCCCCTGCCGCCGGAGGCAGCCAAACTGGCGCGCCTGGGAATGCTCGCCTCGCGCATCAACTTCGTTCTGACATTCCCGATGCTGTTCTTCATGGCAGCCGCAAGCCACTGGCCTATGTTCGGACAATGACGCTCGTGAAATCATCGAACTCGCCATTTCGAGATCGTCGATGACTCGTGCAATTTGGTAAATGAGTAATTTGGTAAGTGAGTAATTGAATTTCCAATGTTCAGTCCCTAGGCGAAACATGCGCCCTTTGAGTAAAAGAAAATGTAAACGCCAACTTCATTTACCCATTTACCAAATTACCCATTTACCAAACTTATTACTGATGCGTGATCGTTTATTTAACCATGCGCCAGCCAACAGGTAAAATGAACTTCCTATGATCTCTCTGGTGCTGCTCCGGATCATCCTGGTGGTCCTGCTGGTGGCGGCCAACGCTTTTTTTGTTGCGGCCGAATTCGCCATGGTCAGCCTGCGCGATACCCGCATTCAGCAACTGATTGAGCAGCGGCGCATAGGGGCACGCACCGTCCAGAAGATCCAGCAACGGCTGGACGAATTTCTTCCTGCCGTGCAGTTCGGCGTCACCCTGGCCAGCCTCGGCCTGGGCTGGGTGGGCGAGGGTACCCTGGCTGTCCTGCTTCAGCCGCTGATGCAGGGAATTCCCTTTGGCCGCATCTATGCCCATGGAATCGCGGCAACCCTGGCCTTCATTGTGATTACCTACATGCACGTGTTGCTGGGCGAACTGGTTCCCAAATCACTTGCCTTGCAGCGTGCGGAGCGGGTGGCGCTGGCCGTCTCCGGGCCCATGGATTTCTTCATGACCCTGGCGCATCCGTTTCTGCTCTTCATGAACAAGTCGGCGAACCTTGTGCTGCGCGGATTCGGATCGCGCCTGATGCGGGAAGGCGGCGTCCATTCCCCGGAAGAGCTGAAGCTGATTGTGACCGCCAGCCGCCGGGTTGGACTCCTGCCCGAAGCCCAGGAAGACATGATTCACAACGCGCTCGAGTTGGGTAATCTCACCGTGCGCGAGATCATGGTGCCGCGCCATAACATCTTCTCGCTGCCTGCCGGTATGTCGCTGGAAGACGCTATGGCGCGCGTAGTGGAAGAGCAACATTCACGCGTGCCGGTTTACGATCCGGAGAAGGGCAAAGAAAACATCATTGGCGTGCTCTATTCCAAGGACCTCTCGCGCCAGATGCACATGCGGCTCATGGCCGGCATGTCCCTGAGTGGCACTCCTTCGCGCGTAAAAGTAGGCAACATCATGCGCGAGGTTCTGTTTGTTCCTGAAGCCAAGACGGTTGCCGATCTCCTGGTTGAATTCCAGAAACGTAAGCGCCATCTCGCCGTGGTGGTGGATGAGTTCGGCTCCACCTCCGGAGTGGTGACCGTGGAAGACGTTCTCGAGCAGCTTGTCGGCGAACTGGAAGATGAATTTGACGTGAGCCAGCGCCCGGGGATCCCCGTAGGAGCGGGCGGCGCAATCGTACTGGATGGTTCAGCCAACATCCGCGATCTTGAGGTGCAATATGAAATTCCTCTGCCTCGCGATGAGGGATTCGAGACCCTGGCGGGATTCGTGCTGTCACAACTCGGAAAGATTCCCAAAGGCGGAGAGTCATTCGAATACCAGGACCGCCGCTACACGGTATTGCAGATGGAAGGACACAGAATTGCAAGAGTCAAGATCGAAGTTGCAGTAGAAAAGAAGTAGTTCGTAACACCAAAATCGTTATGGAGCATAGCCGCCCTCGGCTACGCGGGAGAATCTTTGGCCGCCGGAATTTGATAAAGCTATTTGAGCCGCGCCATACCGTGCTTTCGTGGTAGAACTGAATCCCTAAATTCCCTCTGCGTCCTCTGCGTTGCTATATCCAAAGTTCTTGTTCCTGCGAAGATTTTCATGCTGCTTTTACCTCTTCCAAGGCCAGCTTTGGCGGACCGAAAATCTTGAGGAACAAAAACAGTGCCAGACACATCAACTACTTTTGCTTCCTCTGCGCCCTTTGGGTCCTCTGCATTGCTAACAATCAAATTCGTCTCAAGGTGCGGAGAACTATTAGCGAAACTTGCACGTAAAAATTCGCGTAAATTCGCGGGATTCGCGTCATTCGCGGCTTACTTGCCTTCCTCTGCGCTCTCTGCGTTCTCTGCGGTTAAAGCCTTTGGTTGTGGCTCCGCTACGCTGTGGTTGAATCCGGGCATCTACCAACTGACACTTAAGAAACTCGGACTCCATCAGGAGATACTCAAGAACCTCACTCGAAGGCCGGAACGCCAGAATAACGCCGGAATAAAACGCAGAGCACCTCGCTGCTATGTTCCCGCCGGTTTTACGAAAATATCAACTTCATCAGTTGCAACAGCAACTGCACCGTTTGTTCGTAGATTCCCGGTTAGAGGCCAATCACAAGGTTGCCCCTCGCTCGGTGAACACACGAAGCTGGCAGCATCATCTGCCAATTTAAGACGGGATCAGGGGTGTCCATGAGGACTTGGTGGAAGAGCGGGCCTTTAGGCCCGCGTTACAGGATGAGATTAAAGGGGCTTGAGCCCTGGAGCCAACTGTCTTACCTGAGGGGTTCACTTTAATCTCTTGCAGACTGTTGAACTCTGAGGCTTTCACAACTACAAAACGACTACAGTATCTGCTTGCCATGCGAAATCATTCGTAGAACTCATTGAGCATCAAGGATATGTACCGGTATTAGCATCTAGCCCCCCTGATGTTGCATCAGGCGTTCGAGATTCACACAAAACTGTGCTTCCACTATCCTCTAGCAAAGCTTGGTTTCAGTTTCCTAATTTTGGAAGTTCTGTTTCACGTTGCGGAACCGTAAATCTATTTCACAATTGTTGAACTCAGCAAAGGCTCACTTATTCTCTGACTCATCAAGTGCCAGTCTCAGTGAGATTTGCGGCTCGCCTATGCGGCCTCATGGCAAACTTGAAACGATCTAAGGGACAGATCACTATTCAGATAGGGCAGTCAGAATATCAACATTCAAAGTGGTTCCCAATGGTTTCTCACTGCCTCTATCTGGTAAAGGAGTGTCGCAAAGATGAAATCCAAACTGATATCAATCAACTTGACTACCAATGCTCGGCAGCAAAGGTTCAAATACACATAGACGTGCTGACCAGTCGAATTTCCAAGAGTGGCTAGATGAAGCTTGAATTCAATGGTTCATCGTTCAGTCACTCGGTGATGGCGTGAATCAACTTTCGGGCTGTAGGTGGTTTGGCAGCGCACCCCCAATTGGGTGTAGGCAAATACGGGGGATCATTACTCAGTTCGCCGCACTTTTTCACGAGCCGCGATGTCAGCAGACGGAAAAGTCTCGTCGCCCGTCGGCTCGTAATGTTTCAGGTGGTTCACTGTTTCCCGGAAAGTGGAGAGCGTTTTGTACATTCGTTGGCGCGCACGGCTCTGGTTGCCCAGCGGACGATGCTCGGGAATGCAGTGCCAGGGATTGAAAGACAAGATGCTGGGAAACGCGATTTGTTCGGGCGAGTCAAATTTCTGTTTGGGGATGCGCAGGACCGCGACTGGTACTCGCGGTGAAAGCCGTGGCGGCCAATACACGGCATTGTTCTCGATGGGCATGCGGAAAGAATCTGTCTGCACCTGAGCCTTGATATCGAACTCGACATCCTGTCTGGCCAGGGTTGCGATCATCGCGTCACGCAGATAATTATCAGGGGGCCGCAGCGGCAATCGCGGTATATGCGTTCTGGTCTTGAGACGTGACCAGAACGAATACACCATCGCCTGCCCCTCGCCAAGCAGATACGGAACGCAACTGAAATACTGGCTTTCGAGTGGGCTGCTCTGCGTTCTGAGCCAGAGTCCCTGCATGATAAAGTCCAGCACATGCGACTTCCTGAACTTCAGAAAATGAAAAATAGACGCGTTCTTATAACTCCAGTGCTGTAGATCGGCATTCGACTTGGTGTCTGCCGTTACGAAGGTTGGCGTGGAAACGCCAAACATGTCCTGCGTAAATTTCTCATCATCCATCAGCTTGGGCCCGAGCACACCCATGATCTTCAGGCTGATGCTCATAAAACCTACATCATCGATGTCCGGGGTTATATATGGGCCTGGGCCGGAAAAGCGGACCCACACTTTGAATGTTTGTGGCTTCGCGAAAATACCATGACGCATGTGTTCGGGAATATCATCGCGGATGATCAATTCCCCACGCACGATCCCGTGCGTCTTGGTGTTGCCGCAACGCTGGTAATCCCCAAGCTGCCAAAGCCGGCGCATCTGGTTGGCCATGGTGTCAATGATGTCATTCAGATGCTCTTCCTCATCCGGCTGAATTCTTTCCTCCGCCAGCTTGTAACCTTCATTCTTGCGCTGCAGATTGATGAGAGCATTGGTTAGCAATGTAAGCAGCTCGCGGAAGAGGAAGTCGAAGGGCGTACGGAAGAAAGGATCAATACGGCGCTCGACGTGCACCAAGAACATCGCCGCATTGGATATCCAATTAAGAAGCCGCGACCCACTATCAGCAGGCGGCAAACTATAGCCGTTATCGATTTTCGCAGGCACGGTGGAGGGCTGCAAGTATACTATGCGGCAGGAATCCCCCATCAATTTTTTAGCGGTTCCTGATTCCTGGAAAAAGCAATGGTCTGAAGAAATGGATCAGCAAATCCCACGACAAGCAGATTGTGAGTACATTGTCGTCGGCTCGGGCGCGGGCGGCGGTACAGTGGCTGCCCGTCTCGCGCAAGCCGGCCGCTCTGTCATTCTGCTTGAAGCAGGCGGTGATCCCCGTGTCCTGCGCGGCTCAGATCCTGTGGAACCCCATAGAAATCGCCTGCCCCTGGACTACGACGTTCCTGCATTTCATGCTTTTGCTTCTGAAAATGACGCAATCCGGTGGGACTTCTTTGTGCGCCACTACGCCAGCGACGATCAGCAAAAGCGGGACCGGAAATACGTGGAGAAATTCAACGGCAACGATGTTGACGGGGTTTTGTATCCGCGCGCAGGCACGCTGGGTGGCTGCACTGCCCACAACGCTCAGATCCTGATCTACCCTCACGATGAAGACTGGCAGGACATCGCCAAGGTGACCCGGGACCCAAGCTGGGAACCAGAGAAGATGCGCGCTTACTTTGAGCGGCTGGAGAACTGTCATCATCGGCCGCTCCTCCGATGGCTGGCGAAAGCAGGCCTGAATCCGTCGCGGCACGGCTGGAAAGGATGGCTGCACACAGAAGCCGCCATTCCCAAGGCCGCCATGATGGATGATCGCAAGCTGTTTGACACGCTTGCCAAATGTGCCCACGATTACCTCGAGACCGAAGGTGATCGTTTCTTCAAGCGCCTGCGGTGGATGCTGAAGAGCAGGGGCGACCCGAACGACTGGCGGCTGGTAACGAAAAATGCGACTGGCGCCCGCTACACCCCTCTCACTACTCGCAATCACACCCGCATGGGAACTCGTGAACGCGTGCTGGAAACTGCGCGAGTGTATCGTAACTTTCGGGTTAAACTGAATGCCCTCGCCACCAGGGTACTCTTCGATGAAAACAAGCGCGCCATCGGGGTGGAATATTTACACGGCGAGAATCTCTACCGCGCGTCCGCTAAACCCAGTGAACACCCGGGGGAACTCCGCCGGCTCTATGCCTCGAAAGAAGTGATACTCGCAGGCGGCGCTTTTAACAGCCCGCAACTGCTCATGCTGTCCGGCATCGGCCCGCGCGATATTTTGGAGGCAGTAAAGATCAAAATTCTGGTTGATCTTCCGGGTGTAGGCATGAACCTGCAGGACCGTTATGAAGTCGGGGTAGTCACCCGGATGGACTGTCCTGCCTGGGGTGTCTACAAAAACGTGAAATTCACCACAGAGGACCCACAATACCGTCAGTGGTCTATTTGTCGTTCCGGGGTTTACGCCACTAACGGCGCGGTGCTTTCCGTCTTCAGGCGCTCACCGGTTGCCGAGGGCAACGTGCCGGACCTCTTTTGTATGGCGCTGCTGACCAATTTCCAGGGTTACCGTCCCAACTATACTCAATCTTTTCCTAAGGACCTGAATTGCCTCACATGGGTCGTGCTGAAAGCCCACACGCGCAATTGTGCCGGACGGGTGACGCTGCGCTCGAATGACCCGCGAGAAACTCCGAAGATCGATTTCCACTATTTCGAACAAGGCGGGGATAAGGATCTGGATGCCATGGTGGATGGCATTCAATTCGTGCGCAAGATCATGGCAGACCAGAAAGGCGCAAAAGAAGAGTGCCCGCGCGCCGAGCAGGACACGCCGGAAAAGCTAAAAGAATTTGTTCGCAATAATGCCTGGGGCCACCATGCGTCCTGTACCTGCGCGATCGAATAAGGTATACACGTTCTACTTTGGTATAGTCCATTTCCCTGTGTCGCCAGAAAATGATTGACAAATGAATATTCTGGTTTCATAGTTGCAGGCGTTCTCCACTAAAAAATGATCGTCGAAGAAGATTCCAGGTTTCCTGATTTTTAATTTTCCGGCCCCGTGGGATTTCCCTGCAATAGCAACATTAATAGTCTTTAAGGAGCACGGATACCATTTTCCTGATTTTTAATTTTCCAGCTCACCGGGATTTCTCTGCAAACTACGTTAATACCTTTAGGAACACCAAACCATTTTCCTTCTGGTTCACTGGGATTTCCGTAATAGTAACCTTAATAGTCCTTAAGGAGCACCAACGCTATGGCATACGATGTGGCGCAACTGCTGCAAATGTCGAACACTGATCTTGACAATCTCTTCTCCCAAAGCCCGGCCGGTGACATCCCGGATGGTCCTGCCAAAGGAACGGCGATTATTGCGTCCGGCACCAAGTTCAGTCAGGAAATCGCGGAATTCGTCAACATATTTGGCTGGCAGGGAAAGACCTTTGACAGGACCAAAGGTGTCCTGCGGAATCGAATCACTATCTTTGGAATCAGCGCGATCATTGCCAAAGTCTACAAAGCCCCGAGCTGGTTCGATAACAAGGAGTGCATTGTCCTTGACTACTCGGATACTTCGGTAGTCGCGCACTGGATTCGTGATGAAATCCGCCTGATTGGACCAGATTTCTATCTGGGCCGCGTGTATTGGGGAAAGAAGCCGCTGATTCATTTCAGCCTGCAGTTTGGCGCTGCGGCCCAGGCGCAAGGCTGAAAGCGCACACTCTCACGCTGAGCAGAATGGAACGACGACAAAGGAGTCTGCCTCTTCTATGACGCCGCAATCCCACGTGCTGGTAATCGCTCCTATCCAAATGGAGCGCGAAGCCGAATTGCGGAGTTTGCTCGGGTCAATGAACTCGCAGCCGGGGCAGGCGAATCCCAAGAATCCTATCGTTCCCTTTGGCCAATTCGAGCAAATCCACTTTGCCCGTTTTGTTGTTCTGACGGACAAAACCGAGGAGGACATTCACATGCTCTACGGATTGCCGGCTGTGCACTACCCGGTGGCACTGGCATTCTTTGCTGACTTTGATGGAACTGCGGATGATTTTCGATCGGACCTGGCAGCGCGGGCGGGAGAGGGGCTACAGCGCATTTTCTCCTTCTGCCAGGATTTCACACCCGGCGCCGACCTTGCCCGCTGGATGAAAGAGCACGAAAGTCCCGCCGCCACCATGTACATGAATTGGCGCGGACGAACGGTAATTGAGATTCGGCAGGAGAATGCCCTTCGCCTGGACCTGGAGGAGCACATTCAACAGAACCAGGAAGCGTTCGGCAAGATGACGCCGAAGCAAATCCATAAGGCTTTGCGGGAGCTTGTGACGGCGGAAATTTACCGCAGCCGCATCCAGCTTGACAGGCCAAAACGGACCCCGCTCGGCTGGTGGATACGAAATTTTATTCACCTCATCGGCGTGCCCATCATTCTGCTGGTGCTTACTCCATTCCTGGTTCTTTATTCCCCCATCCTCATCTACCAGCTCCGCCGCCGGGAGAAGACCGATAAGCAATACGCGCCGCGAGTTTCGCCCTGCGAAGAAGCCAAGCTGGGCAATCTGGAAGACTACGACGTTACCAACCAGTTCACGGTAGTCGGTGGCATCAAGCCCGGTCTGTTTCGCCGCTGGCTGATGAGCTACCTGCTGTGGCTGATGGAGTACACCACGCGCCACATTTTCATTCGTGGCCATCTGGCGCGGGTTTCCACCATCCATGCGGCTCGCTGGGTGTTCATGAACGACAAGAAGCGCATGGTTTTCGCCAGCAACTATGACGGCAGCCTGGATAGCTACATGGACGATTTCATCAACAAGGTAGGATGGGGACTCAATCTGGTGTTCAGCAACGGAATAAGTTATCCCAGGACGGATTGGCTGGTGCTGAATGGCTCCAAGAATGAACAGCCGTACAAGTATGTGCTGCGGCGGCATCAGCTCCCGACCAATGTCTGGTACAAGGCATATCCAGGCTTGACCGTTTTTGATCTGAAGAGGAACACGCTCATTCGCCAGGGCATTGAACAAGCACATATGAGCGACGAAGAGTTGTGCCAATGGGTGGCGTTATTTTGAGGAACTGAGAAATGCCTGTTGTGGACTACAAAGATGTACAAGCGATGGTTCGCTTTGGCTTTGGCAAAATGACGGAGGCCTGCTACTACCTCGTCCACGTAAAGAATGCAGCAGCAGCGAAAGAATGGCTCCTCCGGGCGCCTGTCACTACGGCGGAAATCACTCCATCGCTCCGGACTGCGCTGCAGGTTGCATTTACCCGGCAGGGACTCGAAGCCCTGGGCGTTCCTCAAAAAGTCATAGCCGGATTCTCCACAGAATTCATGACCGGCATGACCTGTGACCCGAGCCGCTCGCGACGCCTTGGCGACGTTGGAGCGAATTCTCCTGGCAAGTGGAGATGGGGTTATGAGGACAAGGTGCCCCACGCAGTCGTGATGGTATTCGCTTATCCCGGTGAACTGGAAAGATGGAAGCAATCCGTCAAAGGAGAATTCTGGAGCCAGGCATTTCAGGAAATGGAGTGCCTGCCTACTCAGGACATGGGCGGACGGGAGGCATTTGGATTTGTTGACGGCATCAGCCAGCCTGATCTCGACTGGGAGCAACTCCGCAAAGTTTCTCGCAATTGCGATCAACTCACCTACGGCAATACCGTTTGTCTGGGAGAATTTCTGCTTGGCTACACCAATGAGTACGACAGATATACCGACCGGCCACTGCTGGATCCCACCGAGCCCGGCGCAAACCAATTGCTCCCGGCCGCTGACCAGCCCGGCAAAAAAGATCTTGGCCTGAATGGCACCTATGTCGTATTTCGCCAACTCAGGCAGGATGTGCGCGGCTTCTGGCAATTTCTAGACAAGGCCACAGGCTCCGCGCGTTTACAACGCTATCAACTGGCGGAAGCCATGGTGGGAAGAACCCTTGGAGATGGTGCGCCCCTTGTCCCCGCGAGTCGCAGCCTTATTCCGGGCGTGGGCAACAACGGCGACCAGGCCGCGAGAAAACAGGATGTTCGCCTGAATCAGTTCACCTACGACTCAGATGTTGCCGGAACTGCTTGTCCTTTTGGCGCGCACATTCGCCGCGCTAACCCGCGCAATGCCGATATTCCCGGCGGACCGCAGGGATGGTTCACGCATTTGCTCCACATCCTGGGATTCGGCAATAAGAATGTACGGGCCGACCAGATTGCGTCCACTCGCTTTCACCGCATTTTGCGCCGCGGCAGAGAGTATGGAGAGAAATTGTCTCCGGACGACGCGCTGCGAACCGCGCCGGAGAACGATTCCGAGCGCGGACTGCAATTTCTTGCGGTGAGTGCCAACATCCAGCGCCAGTTTGAGTTCGTCCAGAATGCCTGGATGATGCGCACAAAGTTTGATGGCATGACGGAGGAGAGCGACCCGCTTTTGGGAAATCGGGAGCCGGTGCCCGGCTGCCCATTCACCAACACGTTCTCTCTTCCGCAGGAGGGGCGCGTCCGTCAGCGCATGATGGATGTGCCGCAGTTCATCACCGTGGTTGGTGGCGCGTATTTTTTTCTGCCGAGTAAGAGGGCAATACGATACCTGGCAACCATCGGCGCATGATTTGAAAATTTTGACAGCAGTTTTTGAAAAACAACAGAGAAGGCTCAAAACATTCCGGAGGTCAATACCGTGGCTGGCAAAGGTCGCTCAATCAAACATATCCTGATTTTGTTGCTGCTGGTAGTTGCAGTCGGCGTGGGAATTTACTACTTCTGGTGGCTCAATCAGCCCCGGCCTGGGCACGTAAAAGATGAGGCCAAGCTTGCAGGCCGTGAACCTGACAGCTTCGTGGCCGCTAATGAAGACGTCTTTCACGATATGGACCAAACTAAGGACGGCATCCTCGACTTGGCAGCGGCTGCGCGCCAGATGAAGGTTCCGGATGACGCCCTCATTAAAGGACGCAACACCTGGATGGTGTGGTCCGGTGGCAATGACAAGCTGTGGGACACGCTTGTTTATAAGAGTGCGGGTGCCCTGGATTTTCTCAAGATTCTCTCATCCCATCCGGAACTCCTGAAGATTGATCCTCGCTTCACCCGCGATCATCGATGGGAATATCTCGGACTGGTGAATGATCCCTGCTTTGAAAAAGCGACTGGCCCTGACCCTGAACGTTGGGGACTCTGGCTGGACAAGCGGCGCGCCGACTGCAAACCCGACCCGTTCGAGAATGAGCAGAAGTATCCCGGAGTGAAGATCGGATCACGCGGCGCAACCGTTGACGGCAAACAATTCCCAGTTGGATCTTTCTATGGCTATGAAACCGGCATCGTAGGTCTTAGGCTCTTCCCCAATCCTAACTTCGATGACGCGGCCGCAAAGAAATGGGACCCGATCAAGTTCTATACCGATCCGGCATATTACAACGACAAAAGTCTGGTACGACCTTTCCGGGTAGGCATGTCCTGCGGGTTTTGCCATGTGGGGCCTAATCCCATCAAGCCGCCCAAGGATCCTGAAAACCCAAAGTGGGAAAACCTGAGCGCCAATGTGGGCGCGCAATATTTCTGGATCGAACGAATCTTTTACTGGGCAGGGGAAAAAGATAACTTCGCGTGGCAGCTCTTCCACACCTCCCGGCCCGGCTCGCTGGATACCTCGTTCGTCTCAACCGACAACATCAACAACCCGCGCACCATGAACGCGCTGTATCTGGTGAAGGACCGCCTGGAAGAGGCGAGGCGCTGGGGCAAGGAAACGTTGGGCGGCGGCGAGAAAAACAACAAACAATTTAATGACTACATTCCCGATGACCCATCAACCCCGGCCTATTTCCTGAGAAATTACTACAAGTCGCCCGATACGGTCTGGACTCCGCGGGTGTTAAAAGATGGCGCGGATTCTGTAGGTGCCTTGGGCGCTCTCAATCGCGTCTATCTGAACATCGGCACGTTCCCTGAGGAATGGTTGCTGCATTTCAACGCGCTGGTTGGCGGCAAGCCCATTTCTCCCATCGAGATTTCGGTGGCCCGCGAAAATTCCTCGTATTTCGCAGCCACTGAAAGCCAGACGCCCGGAACGGCACTTTACTTCCTGGTGAGCACCGACCCGCATCATCTCAAAGACGCGCCGGAAGGAGCAAAGTATCTGAAAGATCCTCCCAATGTGGTGCAGCAAGGCAAGGAGGTTTTTGCCGAACGCTGCGCCCGCTGCCATTCCAGCAAACGGCCCGACCCGCCTGTGCCCGGCCTTGATCCGGACGGGTGCAATGGAGCCGATTACCTCAAGTGCTGGAACCAGTATTGGGAGTGGACGAAAACAGGCGATTTCAAGCAAAAGATGAAGAAGATCGTCCTGGCTCCTGACTTCCTGGACCATAATTATCTGTCCAGCGAACTTCGCGTTCCTGTCACCCTGCTGCAGACCAACGCATGCAGTCCGCTGGCGACCAACGCGCTCGGCGGAAACATCTGGGACAACTTCTCATCGCAGTCTTATAAGAACCTGCCTTCAGTTGGAACCATCACCTGGTATCAGCCCTACACCGGCGAAGCCAGAACTTATCAGATGCCGGCAGGCGGTCGCGGCTTTACCCGGCCTCCGTCTTTGGTAAGTCTGTGGTCCACCGCGCCCTTCCTCCTGAACAACAGTGTGGGAAAGTTTAACTACAGCCCGTCAGTGGAGGCCCGCATGGATTCCTTCCAGGACTCGATCGAGCAGATGTTGTGGCCGGAAAAACGGGAGAAAGATACGCTGCTGGGCGACAAGATTCCGGGCAGGATTGACCGGACTACGGAGACCAGCTATCTGAAGATCGCCATCGGCTTCCTTCCGGACCCGCTGCAACCTATCGCGAAACAATTCCCGGACCTGCTGGACGAAAAAAAGGAAAACCTGGTGATTGGGCCGATTCCCAAGGGCACTCCCGTAGGCCTGCTGGCGAATATCAATCCACTTTCCGAAGGCAAAGATCCCGCAGACCGCCTTGCACACGGCAAGAAGCTGCTTGATCTCGTCATTAAACTCGGCCGCGACCTGCACAAGCTGCCGAAAGGCGCAAGCGACGAGGAAGCCGAGGCGGTATTTTCCGACGCTTTGGAACAGATGCTTGAGCTGAGCAAGTGTCCGGACCTGATTGTGAACCGCGGACATTACTTTGGAACCAAAAAATTCATAGGAGGAGAGCCGGGCTTGAGTGACGAAGAGAAACGGGCCCTGATTGCGTTCCTAAAGACTTTCTAGGACGTATATCGCGCAGGGGAATTGCCCGCGGAATTTGTTCGAGTGTAACGGCTCGCTTAAAGCATGTGTGCCATGACAACAGATTACATTAATCAGCTCTCCACTCGGGCTTTCGAGAGCATCACGCCAGATGAATGGAAGAATTTTAAAAAGCTTGAGCGGTATCTAGCGGAAAAACCTGCCGATGCGGCGAAGATGGCCCAGGCTTTGGAATCGAATGTGCCTCTTCAGGCCGAGGTCGCATGGCGCCTTGGCTACACGCCAAGCAAATGGCTTCTGGAAAATGAATTAGTAGATGTACAGGTGCGAAGAGACAAATGCGGCATGCGCAAAAGGCCGGTCCCTGCCCAAACTGCGTCCTCAAGCCCAGCCGCTAAGGCAAACCAGGACCCATACTTCCAGGCAGCCGATATGGGGTTAATGGGGCTTTGTTTTTCCGGAGGAGGCATCCGCAGCGCCACCTTCAACCTGGGAATCCTTCAAGGGCTGGCAGAACTCGATCTGCTGAGTTGTTTCGATTATCTCTCCAGTGTTTCCGGCGGCGGATACATTCACCAGTGGCTGGCAGCATGGGGCAAACGCAAAGAATTTTCCACAGTACGAGAAGAACTGATTCCCTTACCTGAAACGGGCAGTCCGAAGAGCCATCCCGAGCCCCTTCGCTGGTTGCGGCGGTACAGCAACTATTTAACTCCGGAAAAGGGCCTTTTCACCGCCGATACCTGGGTCACGATAGCGACCTGGCTCCGGAATGCCATCCTGAATCAGATCATTCTTATCAGCGGCTTGCTGTTCGTGATGCTGCTTCCCCATTTGGTTACATTGAATCTGTTTGTCCCCAGCAGCACATGGGCGGTCGCCGCTACCACCGCAGTCATTGTCTATCTTTTTCTGCTCGCCGTAGCATTGATAGGGAGAGACCTTGCCCGGCTGGAGTTTGCTCCGGACGATGATCGGGGCGTTGCCGCAGTCACAACAAGCCCGCCCGCGATCAAACCGGAGAAGCGGCGATTTCTCGACCAGTCGAGCGTGCAAGGGTTGGTGGTGATGCCGCTTCTCGCGGCGAGCTTTCTGATTACACTGCTGTTCCCAATTCAGTTCGCGGGATTCCAATATGTGCTGGGTTTAATTTTGGTTCCGGCACTATTCTTTCTCCTGGCCTTCACAGTCACATTCGCCGGGGGCACCCTGACGGCTTACCTGAGGTCGCATCACTTCATAACCCGGGAAGAAAATGCCAGAAATTTTTTCTGGCGAAGATCCTGGTGCTTTGCCCATGTACGAGGAGTGATTGCGTTCGTGCTGCTGGTTCTGACGGCCGTAGTCGTCGCGGCTGCGGGCACTGCCTGGCATCTTCTGATCAGCCTGATGACGATGTGGCTGCCGCGTCTCTCGCCGCATAATCTGTGGCGGCTTGAGCTGCTGATCGCTCCACCGCTTTATCTCTTTGGTCCGCTTCTCAGCGTTTTACTTTTAATCGGGCTTATCGGCCGCACTTTCAAAGACTCGCGCCGCGAGTGGCTTGCGCGCCTGGGCGCCTGGGCCGGACTGTACATGCTGATTTGGCTGGTGTTTGTGGGCGGCTCGTTGTTTGGTATGGTAATTCTGAAATGGCTGGTGGCGAGACTCTGGGCAGGCATACCGGCGCTGGCGGCCTGGCTGGGAACTTCGGGATGGAGCGTTCTTGCCGGAAACAGCTCCCACACAGCGGGCGCCAAGGATGATAAAGGGCCGTCCAGCTTCAGCGCATTAGAGATAGTTGCGAAGATCGGCCCGTACGTTTTTGTCGCCGGACTTCTCATTCTGCTCTCCGCGCTGGCGGGGTTCATTATCGCCGGACACGGTGCGATTTATCTGTTTGTCGCGATGGCTATGGCTGCAATGATTTGTCTGCTCTTTGCCTGGAGAGTTGATATCAATGAATTCTCGATGCATGCCTATTATCGGGACCGGCTCGCACGCTGCTACCTTGGAGCCTCAAATCCTGGTCGTAAGCCAAATCCCTTTACCGGTTTCGACGAAGAAGACGCCAACGTAGCAGTAAGCTCGCTCTCAGCGTCGAACGGATACTTCGGTCCTTACCCGATTTTCTGCACCACGCTCAACCTCACTTTCGGTGAAGACCTGGCTTGGCAGGAGCGCAAAGGGGCTTCTTTCGCCTTCACTCCTCTTTTGTCCGGGTACGACGTCGGCTGGACAGCAGCCAAATACCACAATCAAAATTTGCGGTTCAATGGATACGCCGAAACCGCCACCTACGCTTATCCCACGCCGGGAATTCACATCTCCACTGCGGCCGCAATTTCCGGCGCAGCTGTGAGCCCCAATATGGGATATCACACAAATCCCGCGACGGCATTTCTGCTCACAGTATTCAACGTCCGTCTCGGCTGGTGGCTGCGGAATCCTCGTACTATTGCACAGGATGGAAAACGGGTGAGCGTTGAGAACGCGAACAGCAAGCCGGACATGAACAGCAAACGCGATAAAGTCGGGTTCTTCCACGATCCTTACCCATGGCCTTCACCGCACTTTTCTTTGTTGTCCCTGACGAATGAGCTGCTGGGCCGCACCGATGACACCAGCACCTACCTGTATCTCACCGATGGTGGCCATTTCGACAATATGGGCCTCTACGAACTGGTCCGCCGCCGCTGCCGCTACATTGTGATCTGTGACGCCGAGGCGGATGGCGAGCTTACGTTTGAAGGCATTGGCATGGCGATCAGAAAGTGCCGCATTGATTTTGGCGCGGAAATCTCGCTCGACCTGCGCCCGCTTCAGCATCTCAATGGCGGGAACAGCAATGCGCATTGTGTCGTGGGAACGATTCAGTATCAGGAGGACACAGCCAGACGCAGCCCGGGAATCGTGGTTTATATCAAATCATCGCTCACCGGCGATGAGCCCGCTGATGTTTTGAATTACAAGAGAGGAGATCCTTGTTTCCCGCATGACAGCACAGTGAACCAGTGGTTCAGTGAATCCCAGTTTGAAAGCTATCGCAGGCTCGGGCACCACATTGGCATGGCCACCTTTGCCGCCGCCAGCCCGGGCGACCTTCGTTGCACCGATCTCGATGGCCGCCACAATTATTTCCTGAACTTAAAGAAAATCTGGTCTGCGTTTACGCCGGAAATGCAACAGTATTCTGCCGCCCATTCGAAAGCTTACGGAGAACTGCTGCAAAGAATTCGTGGTGATGCCGATCTTCCCGGTTTCTTTGAAATGCTGTTCGACCGCCAGCCCGGCTTCAAGAGCTGGCCCAGGCAGAAGGCAGAGCAGTTTGATCATGCGGTCCGGATATCTTTTGAGCTGATTGAGTTCATGTTCGTTGTTTACCTGCAGCTCAAGCTTATTTATCCGGAAAACCTCAACCACCCATTTGCCGAGGGCTGGATGGACATTTTCAAGAGTTGGGCGCTGATCGATGTGATCAGGGAAGGGTGGCACAAGTACGGCCCAGGTTACACTCAGGCGTTCCAGATTTTCGCGACAAAACAAATCGGAATGCCTGCGGTGGCTGAAGCGTAGTTAGGAATAGGACAGAGATTAGGGATTAACAAACCAAAATTGTTTCGCCGCAGACCACGCTGATTTCACTTGCGCCAAGAACGCAGCAAAACTGCGCTGGTTCCTTCAATTTCAGAGATATGGATAACAGGTTTAGCCATGCGACACTGACTAAATGTTATGAAGAGAACTTGGGCTGTAGAAAAAAAGGTAGCGGTCAAAGTCACCAATTTCAAATAAAGCTCAATAGCTTTCAACGAACCGCTCATAACGCGTTCAATATAATCACTTACAAATAACAGAATTCCACAAAGCACGACGAGGTTTAGAATGTGGTTCGGGACAGTGGTCGCAGGTCCAAACCTCTCTCTCTGACCGTTTTGCAACTCTATCGCACTCGCAATGAAGTAGCAACAATGTCCCTGGACGAAGCGGCCTGGCGGAGCAACGTTCGCGATGCTTGTGCCGATGCAGCCTGCCTGAATGAAGTATATGAAAAACAAATCCAGCAGCTCCGTTCTGTGGCTTACGACGACAACAGATCGTTTCCGGCCAGCGATTTATTCCCGTCTATATACTTATAGCTTGTCGATTTTTGAATGGTTTCGTGCAGACTGCTGGTGGGAGCATAAACTCTCGCCCATTCTGGCAACCATCTACGCCACGGCGGCGCTTGCGCGAATTCCTTTTCCCTCTCTGTGGCCGGTGGTGGCCCTTGCCCTGCCTGCGCTTGCTGTCTGCGCGAGTTATGTAAGCGTTCTCAATGATCTGACCGACGCCCAGGACGATCAGGCCAGCGGAAAACCTGGCCGATGGACGGGAGAGTCCCGCATCACACCGGCGTTGCTGCTTGGCGCCTGTGTGGCTGCCGGCAGTGGCTTTCTGATTGTCTGGCGTAAAGATACGTTGCTTTTCTCTGCATACCTGCTTTGCTGGCTGGCCTTTGCACTTTACTCGATGCCTCCGTTCCGTCTCAAGGTTCGTGGAATCTGGGGTGTGCTGGCAGATGCATCCGGCGCCCATCTTTTTCCCATGTTATTTGCAGTGTTTCTGGTGTATCACTGGAACCGAAGCGAAGGGCCTGCCGCATGGACAATCCTCATCGCGCTATGGTCGTTTGCAGCAGGCGTAAGAGGCATACTCTTGCACCAGGTGGAGGATGCCGGGAATGACAAAAAGATCGGATTGCGCACCTTCGCCTGTCTCCATGGGACGAAGGCGGCTGAGCGGCTGGGACTGCTTGCTTTTTCATTGGAGTCCGCAGCTTTTATGGCAATGCTCTGGCTTACGCGCAATCCTCTGGCCGCGCTCTTCCTGGTTTTCTACGGGCTTTTCGCGTTGATTCGCTGGCGGCTTCTCGGAATTAGCCTGACTGTCTCTAAGCCGGGCCCGGCATCCCGCACGGCCATGGCGGAGTACTACATTGTGCTCTATCCGCTGGCATTTCTTCTGACAGCCGCGTGGCAGCAACCTGCAGCGCTGTCGTTGCTGTTATTTCACGCTGTTCTGTTTTCCCGCCAGGGACTATACATGGTGCACGAGATTGTGACCATGCTGAAGTCCGGACCGAAACCCGCAGCCTTCCATCCGTGAGTCTTACTTCGATCAGCCTTGCAGATCCCGATAGCGCGAAAGGGCTTCAAGGCAAAATCCGGTAGTGAGTTCCTCTGACCCCCATGCTAATTTCTTCGACGGACCGCTATAGTAAAAAGGACATTTTTTCCATCCGCCATTTGAGTCCATGGCGCAAAGAATTGCCAGGATTGCGTTGTCCAGGACAGGGGAATGATCTTTCCAATCCATCAAAGCACATGCGGCCAGCGCCGTATGCAAAATATGATTGCCGATCACTCCATCTGGATGTGCATAGGATTTGATTCTCGCCACGATTGTGTCACCCACCGCTTCAAGCGCGCGAACACCGGCAGCGTAGTTTCGTGAGAGGAAATAGTAAAAGTTGAAGCGGTTCGCATAATACTTATCGCACCTTTCTTCTGCTTGTTCTCCAAGGATCTGAATCAGGCGTCGGATGATCGGGGCCGTCTCCGGTCTTTCACCCAGGTAATAGAGAACGTTGGCATTGACCACCAGGTCCACGTCATTTGGCTTGCATTCGGTGACTGAGTAGAACCAGTAAAGCTGTCGCAGCTTCAGAAGCTGACGTAACGCTACCCGCCAATAAGACATGTGCGTTGTCCACGTCAGGCGGGGAAGAATCCATGTGTAGAAAAGCCCGCGGGAGTCGCGGTTGCCAAGAATCACGCCGATGTTGTCTGGGAAAGAAACACCATGCCGCCTGAGCAGGAAGGAAATACAGGCTGTATCGTCAACATCAGGAGCAAGATAATCCGGGTTAGGACTACAAGTATAGCGCCATACGCAGCCGTCTTGCATGGTACTTACAAGGAAGCGAATTGCCTTGCGTAAAATCTCCTGAACTTTTTCCGAGTTTGTGAAATTGAGGCAGTAAGAGATTTGAGCGGTCTGAAAAGTCGAATAATCCGGTTTGCAGTTTTCCTCAAGGAGCGGATGCGGCGAGCAAAAGATCTGAAATGTTCCGGAAGGCAACTGCATGGCATGGAGAAAATCGATGCCCTGCGCAATGGCCTGCTCCAGGTCATTGCGACTGTTTGTGAGTGTAGGCATACGAGTTTTCCTGAGAGGCCGGTGATTTCACAAAGTCCAACAGCCTGGTGGTGAAAGACGCAACCGGATCGGGAGGCACCATGGTTCTGATCGCCCTTCCAGCAGCTTTACCGATGGATTCCCACTGCTGGCGCACAGCCCATGCCCGCTCCATGGCATGATCGAAGTCGCCTACTTTGGCAGAGTTCGCGATGAATCCCGTGCGGCCTTCTTCCACGACTTCGGCGCTGCCGCCTTCGTTGGTGACAATTCCAAACCGGCCGCACATCATCGCCTCGATAAGCGCCAGCGGCAGTCCTTCGGTGCGCGAAGGCAGCACCAGCGCGTGATGCGTTTTCCAGATAGATTCAACGTCACTCACAAAACCGGGGAACTCGACATGAGTAAGATCTAAGCGCCGGGCCAGTTCGCGCAAAGCTTCGCCGTTGTGTCCTGCGCCGAAAAACGAAACGGACAAATTGCGGTTTCTCCACCGCTGCCGTGCCAGAACCTGCAAAAGAATATCCTGCCCCTTCTCGCCTGTCTCCAGGCGCGCCACGCAAGCCAGCTTGATCGACTGGTCCTGGGTGTAAGGCCAAGGCAGCGGGGTTCCCGATACCAGAAAAGGATTGCGCACTATTTCCGCATTCATGAGCCTCTCGCCGATCTGGCGCTCCGTGAGCTGGAGATTGTGTTGCGAGACAAAATAACAGCGTAGAGCGTTCTGAAAGGCAGAGCGCATCACGATGCGGTCCTTATCTGATGGCCAAAGATAATCGGTGGCTTTCTGTGAAATCATGACGTACGGGTGGCCGGAAATACGGCAAAGATCGCCATAAGCCACTCCATCGAAATTTGCGCCCTGGGAAATCACCACTAAATCGGGATTGAGATTCGCAAGATGAGTTCGCACCAGGGGCCGCATCGCTCTCTGCGCCGGACCTCTTCCCGTCAGCCGCACCAGCGGCCTGGGCAGTCGGATCGAGTGGGGCAGGCAAACCTGGTGCAGGTCGCGAATACGGCAACCCAGCGCGAGCAACCGGCGAATCTGCGGATGGTTCGGGTCAACACAGGTTTTGAAGATGGTTACAAAATGTCCGGTCTCAGCCAAAAGAGCAGCCGCCCCTGCCCACAGTTCTTCGCTTCCACCCCAGGGATGTGTGCAGGAACTAATGAAGACGAAACGCGGCAATACCACTCCTTTAAGATTTATGCTTCTTCCGCAATCAAGAGAACTGAGGAATCGCAGCAGGTCGTCTTTCGATACCTATGCCAGGTGAGTTCACCCACAATACAGCCCAGGGACATTGCGCCTGAGACCGTGGCGTAGCGAGCCGCCCGCCCCAGTTGCGACGAATCGCGCAGCAGCGCCTCCAAGGTCCGGCCCGTGATCTCCAGCGGTTTGCATAGCAGTCTCACAACCTTCCGGCCCAGCTCTGACTTATGCAGGTCAGTGCCCATGGCCTCGCTGCCGAGTTCACGAATGAGCTGCTTGGAAATATTACAGGCCCACCCAATCCGGTAGAAATTCCTGAAGGTAGCGGGTTGCTGGTAAGCAATTGAAGCGGTAGCGAGATAGGCGATAGAGTGCCCGGCCATCACGCAATCCAGGACAAACGCCCGGTCTTCCGAGAACGGCAGGTCCCGGAATGGAAAACGGAGAGCCACCTCGCGCCGGACGATAGCGGCTGAATTGGAAAAACAGCAGACCTTATATACGTCCTCCCCGGCGTTGCATCGCTCAAGAAGTGCTTCCTTGTCCAGCGTGTAATTCTGCTTCGCAAATATTTTGAATCGGGCTTTTTCCTGCTGGCAGACCTTACCGTCGGCGAGCTGCCTGCAGTAGGCGGCTGCCACATTGCACTCTTCAATGTGGTTGACCATGCGGCTCAACCAATTATCTCCCTGCGGCCAGGAGTGTGCTGAAAGCAGAACGATCAAGTCTCCGCGGCAGAGCTTGACTCCAAAATTGATGGCTCTGCCATAACCAAATAGTGATCGTGGAAACGTGTAGACCCTTGTACCCATCGTCCGGGCCACTGCTGCGGAACCGTCATCCGATTCATTGTCGATCACCACGACTTCAAAAGCACGGTCGAGCTTCTGGAGACGCAGGCATTCCAAGAGCCGGCGAAGCGCGTGCTCTTCATTACGGACTCTGATCAACACTGATACCGGGGGTTGCGTAGGCTTGCTCAGATTCAGGTAAGTATGAATGCGGCGGGTCCCTTCATCTACCACTAAGAATTAGTATCGCTCAGCAAATCATAAGCGAGTTTCTCCTCGCGGTAAACCTTTGAATAATTGGAGAGTTCTCACCAACTGCTGTTTTGCACCTCTTCCATATCCAGCTTTGGCCACCGGAAAATCTTGAGAGACTAAAACAGTGCCGGATGAAAATACACATAAAACTACTTTTGCTCCTCTGCGTCCTTTGCGCCCTCTGCGGTAAATCTGACAATGTTTCTGCTCGGATCGTATTCAAGGCTCAAGAGAAGGTTTTGCCTTTGCAGTTAAAGTAGGATTTTGTTCCGTGTTCCGCTTCATCTCGGCTATTTTGATGCCATCAGAAACTCAACCTCAACGCAAGCTGTATTTGCCTCGGATTAAAGAGGGCCCGCGGCGTGCCGTAGTTCGGGTTTGGCGATCCTTCCATGAATCGTTGCGTGGCTGAACAGCCCTGCGCGCTGGAATTGAAGTTGCAGAAGTCAGCCGCGCCATAGACCGTATTGAAGTACTTCACGTTGACGGTGTTGAAGAGATTGAAGGCTTCCGCCATGGCTTCAACATTCAGGCGCTCGGTAGCCTTGAAGGTGCGGGCGAGCCGCATATCCACGGACTGGTACGAGTCGCCTTTGAAGGTGTTACGCGGTTCGATGCCTACACGGTCATTGTTCCCAAAGATATCGCCATTGGCGTCAAAGCCGGCAAACTTGGTGAAGTAGTTGGGCGACTGCAGCGTCACGATGGTGCTCAACTGGAAATTGTTGATCAGCGCATTCATTTTAGTGGGGCCCTCAAGCGTGGCATTGAGGCTGAAGCGCTGGCCCACATTGTCAGACGAGATAGCTCGCTCTGCTTTCAGGTTGGCGCTGTCTTGGGGGATCAGCACAAAGCTCGGGTTCGGGCCGTCGTCAATTCCTTTGGACCATGTGTAGCTCACGCCGGTGCTGAAGTGATGGCTCATCCGCTTGTTGAAATCGACCAGCAAGCCGTTCCATTCCGAGTTCCACCGGGAGGCAGCTTCAAAGTACACAGCATACAGCGTCGGGAAGCCCGGCCCGGCGCTGCGCGAACCGGGAATTCCCGGTGCTGCGAAATAGCTATTTTTGGTTCCAGTCTGGCCTGAGGAGTTGTGCATAGTTATCTGTCCGCTTGGATCAGGCTGGTTCACGTTGAAGAAGCTTCCCAGATGGACGCCTTTGGAACGCAGGAAGCTCAAGTTGAGCACCGAATCTTTGGATGGCTGGAATTCCAAACCCAGGCTGGTCTGGATTCCATAAGGAGCTTTATGGTCTTTATCGAAGCGCGCAATCACGGCATCACCGAAAAAGCCGCAGCCCGCCACTGTTCCACCCGGACAGAAACCCAGTGGAGCAGCATCCGGGTACATGCCACCCAGCATGCTGGAAAGGGCAATCTGCGTAATATTCGGCGCGCTGGCAAAGGCAAACAGGCGCGTGGTTGAGTTCAGTGCGTTTTCATTGTTGCGTCCGGGAAAGGTGCCGGTGGTGCCGCCGCAGGAAGGCGACTGGCAGGCCAGCAGGGGCATGGGAATGATGCCATGGAAGATGCCGCCGCCGCCGCGCAACACGATGTTGTATTTGGTTCCAAAATTGTAGGCAAAGCCCGCGCGTGGATCGAATTCCGCTTTCGGTCCGTTCAGCACTCCTTCCGGAAAAGTCTCGAACTGGTAACGCAGGCCGTAGTTCAAATTCAGGTTCTTGGCCGCTTTCCAGTTGTGCTGGAGATAAAGACCGCCGTAGTTGTGCGGGGTCTCGCCCTCGGCTTGATTACGCACAGCGCTGGAAATCTTCTGTCCTTGAAACACCGAAGGGTTGAAGCTGGGTTCGGTGAAGTTCGGAGCGCGGAACCGTTCGAAGAAGAGCACCTGCGGCGCTCCGGCTTCCAGGCTGAACGGGCATTGCGATGCAAACAGGCATCCGAAATCGGCCTCAAACGGATAGAACAGAGGAAATGATTCCAGCGTATTCACATGGCTGAAGTCACCACCGAAAGCAATCGTATGGCTGCCGTGTTGCCAGGTTATGTTATCTACGATTTCCGTGCGGCTCTCCTGGTAAAAATCAGGATTACCGCGATTTACTCCGGCGGTGAAGGTATTGAGCACCTCCAGGTGCGGTTGAGTCGTGACCGTGGGAAAGTCAAAAGTCCGGTGGCCATACTGCACACGCAATTCATTCACCAGGTGCGTGGTGAAGGTAGAAGAGAGGCTTCCCACAAGCGATTGGTCGCGCAGGTTATTGTCTTTAAAGCCGGAAGGCAGATCGAATCCGTCATTCAACGGTGAGACGTTGGTAAGCCGCCCATCGTTGAAAAAATACCGGAGGAAGAGATACTGGTGATCGGTAAACGAATGGTCCAGCTTGAGCAGGAAGTTATCGTAGTCGCTCTGCCTGTTCGCGTTCAGTTGTTCGCTGGGCAGCCCGAAATTGGTTTTGAACTGGTTGATATGGGTAAGGTTCGAAAGGATCACCGAGTTGTAGTAGGGATTTTCGCTGCGGCGCTGGCCTTCATAGTTGCCGAAATAAAAGGTGCGGTTTTTCGTGATGGGCCCGCCCAGGGTAAAGCCGAATTGGTTTTGCCGCAGCTTGTTTAAGCCCGGAGCAGCCAGTTCGCTGCGCGCGTCCATCGTATCATTGCGCAGATATTCATAGGCCGAGCCATGCACATCGTTCGTTCCACTCTTGGTGATGATATTCACGATCCCACCGACGGCGCGTCCGGCTTCCACGCTGTAGGTGTTGTTCACCACGCGGAATTCGCGCACCGCGTCAGTGGAGGGCGTGGTCTTCTGTACGCCTGATGCGGTAGAGATGTTGTCAGCTCCATCGATGGCGATGAAGTTGTAATGAATGTTCTGTCCGGCAAAAGAGATCTTTGTGACCGGTTCAATGATCACGTCAGTGCTGCCGGAGGTCGTATTGCCGACCGCAACACCGGGAGCGAGCAGGGCAAAATCGATGAACTGGCGGCCATTCACAGGCAGGTTCTGGATCTGCGTTTGACTGATGACCGTATCGGTGGACGAACTCGCCGTCTCCACCAGCGGGGCCTCGGTGGTGACCGTGGTCTGCTGCTCTACCTGGCGAGGCGCCAGGGAAAAATCCAGCGTCGCGTTTTCTCCCACGGTAAGCGGGAGTGTACGGGTCTGGGGCTGAAACGTTCCTGCTTGTACTTCGACCTTGTAATTTCCTGCCGGGAGCGAACTGATATTGTATTGGCCGCTGTCATCGGCCGTCGTTGAGCGTACAAGGCCCGTTTCGGTATTGGTAGCCGTAATGGTTGCGTTGGGCAGGACCGCTCCGGAAGCATCGGAAGCGCGTCCGTGCAACGAAGCGGTGATGGTCTGGCCCAGAGCCAGATTCACCATAAGAAAGATCGACACTATGGCATGTAGTACAAGGCGTTTTGACATACGTTTCTCTCCGGGGGGAAATACGATACCGTCAAGACGCCCGCAAAGGCAATGGGTGATTTACAGGTTTTGAGTTTCGGAAAGCCTGAGTACGGATACGGCAGTACCAGAGCTGAGCTTCATCAATAGCTTTCGCCTAGGAAAGTTGCCGGGGGGAAGGCCGGGGCTAAGCCAAAACACTTATTTGGCAGCGCTTTCGCTGGTCTAAAATGCCATACTTCCCCCGGCTAAAAGTACGGGACCTCTACCCGGCATAACTGCTACCAGGTGTAATGCACGGTATACGTGACGGTCTTTTCTTGATCCGGCGGCGCCTGTACCCGGAATTCTATCGTCTGCGAGTCGTTCTTTTTGAAGTCATCGCTTTTCTGCGAGATGGTCCAGTTGGACCAGCGGTAGAGATGTTCAACCACCCGCACCTCCACCGGCGTTTTCTTGTGGTTGCGGAGCTTGATCTCGAAACTCTCGTCGATCCAGTGCTCCTGCGAGTTGGTCTTATACCAGGTTCGACGGCGCTCGCCGACTACATCAAAGGCATTGCCGGTGTAGAAGCGGACGGTTTCATCCGCCGGCGTGTGGTCGAGTCTGTCTTCACCGGTGAATTCCATTTGTCCGTCGTGATCGCGGCGGTAGAGCCGGGCAGCGCCGGCGGGCAGTGATATTCCCAGGCCATTGTCTTTGGAGTTCTTGAATTCCAGCATCACCCATATTTTGGGATTTGACTCAATACCATAATCCGCACGATCGCGGATGTTTTCCATATTCCAGCCCTGGTATTGCTGGCTGATCTTGATGCCATCGTAAACATAAATACGATTGGCATGAACGTTGCTCGCGCGCAGAAACTCAACCTGCTTTACCTCGCGATCTCGCAGGGTCGTAGGCCGCTCCAATGTATACAGATGATATTCATCAAAAGCCTTCTCGGTCACAACGCGCCCATCAGATGCGGCTGCTGCCTCCAGCGTTACCAGGTTGGCATAGACCCGGCCACCGTTCGACTGCTGGATTTTCGAGACATCGCCTGCCATCAGCTTGATGCGCGATTCCGGAAAGCTCTTGCCGCTCTGATTATCAAGCGTCACCCAGCCGACCACATCAGCGACATCGCCGCTTTCCGGTGCAACGATGTTGTAATCGGCATGCCAGCTCATCCCTCCGGTTATATAAGACAGTTCGGCTTCGCGATGTCCTGTCTCTGACGATTGCACCAGCCAGTCAAAAGTCGGATTGAGGATGGTATCGCTCCCCAATGAAGGAAATATGGGCCGTCCCGGCAGAGTGAACTGCAACCGGCCATCAACCTCAATGATAGGCTGCCCCGCGCCGCCTTGCACCATGGCCATCTGCGCCTGGTAATACTGCTGGCCATAGCGCTGATAAGCCTCGTAGTGAGGAACGTAGCCGCTGCGGATCACGCGCCCGGTAATCGTAATCGGTTTGCCCTGGCTGTCGCGTCCTCCGGTATCAAACTCCAGAGTCTTGCCTTCGAAGAGGCTGAGCAGAAGACCTTCTGAGATGGGATCATTCCGGTAATTCTGCTCCAGGATCTGCAGCCGTCCGCCGCGCAGGTCGCGCAGCACCACGGAATCAGGTTCCGCATGTGCCGTAATGTTGCTGTAGGTGACGTGATTGACGCCTGCCTTCAGGTCCAGCGGCACGGTCTGCCGCACCACGGCAAAGTTCTGGTTGTAAATAGTGAGAGAAGGCTGGTCTTGCTGCTGCGTCAAAGCAGCCAATGAAAAAAGAACTGCAGAGAAAACTGCCACAACACTCTTCCGCATAATAGGCGTACCTCTGGCAGACGGGACAGTTATATGAAGAATGTCCGGCGGGCAGGAACTTGCAATCCCGGCGCAAGGTTTTTAGTAAACTCTATAGCTATGAAAAGCGCTTGGATGTCCCGTTCCCTTGCCGAGTCCGACCCGGAAATTGCCCAGGCCATTGCCAATGAAGTTGATCGCCAGCATGAAGGCCTGGAACTGATTGCCTCTGAAAATTTCGTCAGTGAAGCTGTGTTGCAGGCCGCCGGATCGGTTTTCACCAACAAATATGCCGAGGGATATCCGGGCAAGCGCTATTACGGCGGCTGTGAGTACGCTGACGTGGTGGAAACACTGGCGCGCGACCGGGCCAAAAAACTCTTTGGTGCGGAACATGCCAATGTGCAGCCGCACTCCGGCTCGCAGGCCAACATGGCGGCTTACATGTCTCTGCTGCAGCCGGGCGACCCGATTCTGGGTTTGAACCTTGCTCACGGTGGCCACCTCACTCATGGCCATCACCTGAATTTTTCCGGCAAGATGTACAAGGTGATTCCCTATGGAGTCCGCAAAGATACCGAGACTATTGACTATGACGAGTTAGAGCAGATTGCGGAACGCGAGCGGCCCAAACTGATTATAGGCGGTGGCAGCGCCTATTCCCGCATTATCGATTTTGCCCGCATGCGCCAGATTGCCGATAAGGTCGGCGCAAAATACATGGTAGATATGGCGCACTTTGCCGGGCTGGTGGCGGGAGGCGTGCATCCTTCGCCTGTGCCGCATTGCCACGTGGTGACCAGCACCACGCATAAAACATTGCGCGGCCCGCGCGCCGGCATGGTGCTCTGCACCCAAGAGTTTGCCGCAACCTTAGACAAGATCGTCTTCCCCGGAATCCAGGGCGGCCCGCTCATACACATCATTGCCGCCAAGGCCGTCTGCTTCCACGAGGCGCTTCAGCCAGCCTTCCAAGGCTATGCCCGCCAGGTAGTAGCCAATGCCAAGGTGCTGGCGCAGAAGATGATGGATCAAGGCTTCCGCGTGATCTCCGGCGGAACCGACACTCACCTGTTCCTGATGGATGTCTTCTCCAAGGGTATGCTGGGCAGCGAGGCCGAAAATGCTCTCGGCCAGGCGGGCATCACCGTCAACAAGAACGCCATTCCATTCGATACCAACCCCCCGCTGAAGCCCAGCGGCATCCGTATCGGCACTCCGGCGCTCACTACCCGCGGCATGAAAGAAGCGGAGATGTTGAAGGTAGGGGCATTTATTGCCGAGGCTCTCAACAGCCACAAAGACGCGCAGGTACTCAGCCGCATCCGCAAACAGGTACGTGAGCTGGCGGACGACTTCCCTCTCTATCCAGAGCTGCGGGCCACAGTAGGAGCCGCATAAGAATCGGGTCAATCACGTGATCTGGTGATCGGATCAGGTATTTGAGCCTCTGCATTGCCCGAAAGAGCAATTCTTATACGGCTGAATCCAGAATTTCCAAGTTGCTCCTCAGATCACCCGGTACCCCCGATCACCGGATCACCCGATCTAGAGGATCTTAGTCCATTCCTGATATCCGCCCATCCTTTGGCCTGCAAAGTGCTTCCAATCATTTACAAAGAAGTTACTGGGAGTGGGTCAGTGGTATTGCGTTCCACAATTTGGGCATGTCTGGTTATGGTGCTGGCAGGGTTCGCTTCTGCCCAGCGGGGGGGAGCTACTCCCGATGTAAGCACGATCATCTCGCGCATGAAGGCGGTCCGGCAGGAGAACAGCGCCCAGTCCCGCGCCTATACGGTCAAGCGCAACTACCAGCTTCTCGATAAAGAATCTCAGCCTAAGGCCCAGGTGATTGCCAACATCACCTTCATGCCTCCGGATCAGAAGCAATACAACATTGAGAGCAGCAGCGGCGGCATGGGAGAGAAGGTGTTGCGTGACATCCTGGCCAAGGAAACCGAATCACCCAGGAAAGCCGAGCGCAAGGAAATCTCTCCTGAGAATTACGATTTCCAGCTTCTTGGTAGCGAGATGCTGGAAGGGCGCAACTGCTACGTGATTTCTCTCAATCCCAGGCGCGAGGAAAAAGACCTGATCCGGGGCAAGATGTGGGTAGATGCTGCGACTTATAACATCCACCGCATCGAGGGCCATCCGGTGAAAAGCCCTTCATGGTGGATTCGCGACCTGCAAATCGTGATGAGCTTCGCCAATGTCGATGGCATGTGGCTCCATACGTTTACTCATGCTGTAGCGGATGTGCGTTTCAAGGGCAAGTACGTAATGGAATCCCGCGATATGGAATACCGCACCGCTGAAACGACTGCCTCACGACAACGCCGCAGGAATCCCGGCATTCTGGCCGGAGCGGTCATCAATCCGTAACACCTCAACACAGATGACACAGATTTGACAGATCAGCACAGATAAGGCTTCCAGAAGAGAATGCGAGTCCTGAGACTCGTTCTTGCTCTTGGATCGTCGCTTGATGTCCGGCAGTTCCGATGACCCGATCTACCGATCTCCAGATCACCCGATCCGGATGTGTGCGTCCTTTTACGCCGCGTTCATGTCGCCCGGCTGATTCCCAATTAGAATGAATCCAAGGAGCAAGCATGCAAGACCCCCTCTCCCCGCAAGAACTCTCCCTGATGCAGCGCTACTGGAATGCAGCCAATTACCTTTCAGTCGGACAGATTTATCTGCATGGCAATCCTCTGCTGCGCGAACCGCTGAAGCTGGAGCACGTAAAGCCCCGTCTGCTTGGACACTGGGGCACAACCCCGGGCTTGAATTTCATCTATCTGCACATGAACCGGCTCATCAAGGCCCACGATCTTGATGCCATCTACATCGCCGGTCCAGGACACGGCGGCCCTGGTGTAGTGGCCAACACGTATCTTGAGGGTTCTTACACCGAACTCTATCCGCTCATTACGCAGGACGCGGAAGGCATGAAGCGGCTCTTCACGCAGTTCTCATGGCCGGGAGGCATTCCCAGCCATGCTTCGCCGGATACGCCCGGCTCCATCCATGAAGGCGGAGAGCTGGGCTATTCGCTCCTGCATGCCTATGGCGCAGCTTTTGATAATCCTGACCTGCTGGTGTGTTGCGTGGTGGGCGATGGTGAAGCAGAGACTGGCCCGCTGGCGACAAGCTGGCATTCCAACAAGTTCCTGAATCCAGTGAGAGACGGAGCAGTGTTGCCCATCCTTCATTTGAATGGATACAAGATCGCCGGTCCAACCGTGCTGGCGCGCCTGCCCAATGAAGAGCTCACCGACCTTTTCGTAGGTTATGGATACAAGCCTTACTTCGTGGAAGGCGATGATCCACCCGTCATGCATCAACTCATGGCTGCAACCATGGATAAGGTGCTCGCCGAAATCCGGCAGATTCAGAAAAGCGCGCGCAGCCAGGGATTCACCACGCGTCCGCAGTGGCCCGTGATCATCCTGCGCAGCCCCAAGGGCTGGACGGGCCCCAAAGAAGTGGATGGCGTCCAGGTGGAAGGGACATTTCGCGCGCACCAGGTGCCGGTGGCTGATCTGGCGAAAAAGCCGGAGCACCTCAAAATTCTTGAGCAGTGGATGAGGAGCTACAAGCCTGAGGAATTATTTGACCAGAATGGAAAATTTGTTGCTGACCTGGCGCAGCTCGCTCCTGCCGGCACGCGCCGTATGGGCATGAACCCTCATACCAACGGCGGTCTGCTTCTCAAGCCGCTCAACATCCCGGATTTCCGCCAGTACAAGGTAGATGTTCCCACGCCGGGCGTCACCACTGCGGAATCCACGCGCGTGCTCGGCTATCTTCTGCGTGACATTGTGAAAGCCAATCAAGACACCTTCCGCCTTGTAGGCCCCGATGAAACCTCATCGAACCGTCTCCAGGCGGTATTTGAAGTAACCGACCGCGTCTCCACGGCGAAGATCCTGCCCAATGATGAAAACGTCTCACCTGCGGGCCGGGTGATGGAAGTGCTGAGCGAGCACATGTGCGAAGGATGGCTGGAAGGCTATCTGCTCACCGGAAGGCATGGCTTCTTCTCGTGTTATGAAGCGTTCATTCACATCATTACCTCCATGTTCAACCAGCATGCCAAATGGCTGGAGGCAACACGGCGTATCTCGTGGCGCAAGCCCATCGCCTCACTCAATTACCTGCTCACCTCCCATGTCTGGCGGCAGGACCACAATGGATTCAGCCATCAGGACCCCGGTTTTCTTGATCATGTAGTGAATAAGAAACCCGAGGTGGTGCGCGTCTATCTTCCACCTGACGCAAATACATTGCTCTCTGTAGCGGACCACTGCCTGCGCAGCCGCAATTACGTGAACGTGATTGTCGCGGGTAAGCAGCCTGAGCTTCAGTGGCTGGACATGGAATCAGCTATTCATCACGCGACTACAGGAATAGGTATATGGGAGTGGGCCAGCAATGATAAAGGCAATCCTGATGTCGTTTTGGCGTGCGCCGGAGATGTGGCTACGCTGGAAATTTTGGCTGCCACTTCGCTGCTGCGCAAGCATGTGCCGGAGTTGAAGGTCAGGGTAGTCAACGTAATCGATTTGATGACTCTGCAGCCTGATACGGAGCACCCGCACGGCCTGCCGGATATGGAGTTTGACCGCATCTTTACCATCGACAGGCCGATCATATTTGCTTATCACGGGTACCCTTATCTGATTCACCGGCTGAGCTACCGCCGCCACAATCACGACAACCTGCATGTGCGCGGCTATAAAGAGGAAGGCACTACCACCACGCCTTTTGACATGGTAGTGCTGAACAACATGGACCGCTTCCAGTTGTCCATCGATGCGTTGCGGCGCGTTAAGCCGCTGTCGGCCAAGGCTGAAGAAGCGATTCATCGTTTCCAGGAAAAGCTGGTCGAGCACCGCTCTTATATACGGATACACGGTGAGGACATGCCGGAAGTAAGCAACTGGAAATGGGACCTTTAAATGACTTTGTTTCCTTTGCGACCTTGGCGTTCTTTGCAGTAAATCAGCTGTAAGCGAGCGAACAGAGCTTATGGAGCGCAGCCGCCCTCGGCTGCGGGGAAGAAGTTCAAGGGTTGATCGATGAGCGTCATTCTCTGCCTTAATTCCGGGTCATCGTCGCTGAAATTCGCCGTGTTCGATATCACAGCGGCTTCTGAAACGCGGCTGGCCGAAGGCGCTGTCGAGAATATCGGTCTCGGCGCGCGCCTATGGATACGTAAAGGCGATGACCAGATCACTGAACAGCAAGCCAGTTTGGCTGACGCTCACGCCTGCATCGAGGCGGTCTTTACGGCCATCGACAAGTCAGCGTTGCCGCGCCCCACGTCTGTTGGACATCGCGTTGTTCATGGAGGTCAGCGCTACACCAGCCCGCAACGAATCAATGAAGACGTGCTGAATGAGTTGAAGAAGCTCGTTTCGCTGGCGCCGTTGCATCTGCCCGGCCAGATCGAACTCATTGAAGCCATGGCCACTCGTTATGCAGATTTGCCTCAGGTGGCGTGCTTCGACACCGCCTTTTATGCGGCCATGCCGGAGGTGGCGCGGCGTTTTCCTTTGCCCCGTAGTTTGTGGGAGCAGGGCGTCCGGCGGTATGGCTTTCACGGGCTTTCTTATGAGTTTGTATTGAATGTTCTGGGCACGGAAGGCAAAGGCCGCGTGATCATTGCTCATCTGGGAAATGGCGCCAGCATGGCGGCCATTCGCGATGGCCAGCCGGTAGATACCAGCATGGGGATGACTCCCACCGGTGGCTTCATGATGAGTACGCGTCCCGGCGACCTCGATCCCGGAGTGCTTGTGTACCTGATGCGTGCGGGTTATAACGCCGAGTCTCTCGAAAATATGCTCAACCGCCAGGCAGGCCTTCTGGGTGTCTCCGGCATTTCCAGTGATATGAAGACGCTGCTGGAAAAATGCAGCACTAATCCTGCCGCTGCGCAGGCCGTGGAGATGTTCTGTCGTGCAGTGCGCAAGTTCATTGGCGCATTTGCGGCAGCGCTGGGCGGGCTGGATACGCTGGTGTTCACCGGCGGCATCGGCGAACATGCAGCTCCGGTGCGCGCTCAAATCTGCCGGGGGCTGGAATTCCTCGGCATCGAAATCGATTCAGAGCGTAACCGGAACCACGCATCCGTGATCAGCACCGCCAAGAGCGTCTGCACGGTGCGCGTTGTTCAAACCAACGAAGACCTCATGATCGCGCGGCATACCTGGAAGCTGGGTGCGGCGATATAGCTGCTGCAGGAAATCAAGGCAAGTAAGTTAGTTTTAGGTTGTCCAATTCATCCTGGCGGAAATGATGATCTAACTTCCTTTCGATCTCATATCGCTTGTGGAAGGCGAGGAAAGTATCAGAGGGCGAGATAGACTGCAGCTTGAGATCTGTACCGAACGTATACATCATGGTGGGAATAGTCTCTGTCAATTGTTCATCAACTCCAACAATGATTTGACTATCACCAATTTGCATATACCCCACGTTATTGTAGTCTTCGAATCTTTGATTGATACAGGTCCGGGGCAGTAGAATCCTGGCCAATGCGTTTTTATTGATTGGGCCTTCGAACTGATACTTCGGATTGCTTTGCTTACTGACTCCCTGCAAATTTTCCGGGTTGAGGACAACCAGAGTCGCTGCTTTGTACTCATTGTTAACGCCACCCAAATAAATTTCTGGCTGGCCGTCACCATTCATATCAACAGCTTCCATGAGCAGCAGATGACCCGAATGCCAGTATTCCGATTCAAGCTGGCCATCTATATTTAGCAGCGCTACTTGGTTGGGATAAAACGTTGTATGACAACTGCTAATCAGGACTTTTCTTTCTCCTGTCCTGATGGTAATGACACGGATCTGGCTGCCATAGTATGAGTGCGTAAACCGCTCGTTAGCGGTACTGATCTCCCGTCCGGGCAGAAAGCGCCAAAGCTCATTTCCATGGTTGTCGAAGCAATAGAGAATGCTCTGCTTTCCCACTTCCATGCTGTGATCGGCGATAAAAAAGACGCGCCGGGTCCCTTCATCATTCACATTGCCAATCCAGCCTTTCCTTGTTTCCAGTTCATAAGAAACTGCGTGCAGAGGCCGATCAAATGAGTGTTGCCAAATCACCTGATTATATTGATCAAACACCGTGAGCATATTGCGCTCAACTTTATAGGAAGATGAACGGCGGCTTGTCTTGGTGCTCACCCATACTCCGGTAGTGCCAACAGCCAAAGTTGCTGTCACGCCTGCGATGAAATTTCGCCGGGTAATCAGGTTGGATGGTGGCAAATGGGTGACCGCAGTTGCTGTTGGAGGTGCTTTGGTCGCTAGGACTGTTTCAAGCCCATTGGGCTGGGGATTTTTTGGCATTTCAGTGCTATTTCCGTTTTGACTGGCACTCGGTGTTTTTTTCCACTCCTCAATCTCCTTAACATATGCACGAACCATTCCGCGCAGTTCTCCCGGGAACCGGTGTACCGGTAGGTCGCGCGTACCCTCCCAACTCTGGGCGGTTCTGACTGTTACCCCGAGATAGTCAGCAATCTCTTTCCATGAACTAAGTTCGTTTTTCATAGGCGGGTGAATATATCACACGAAAACATTGATAGAAGAGAAGTTGCTACTCATTGCGCTTCATTGCGTCTCGCTTCGCTTGTAGGTTCGGACTTTCCAATCTACAACCAAGCCGAACAGGCAAGATCTTTTTGCTTCATGCAAGTTAAGGGGCTACGGCCAACAGGAGTTCTGGGTAGGAAGATCTTGCCTTCGCAAATCACTTTGATCAGGAGAGAACCGATGAAACTTATGTGGGGGGTAGTATTTGTCTGGTTGTTGTCGATTTCCGCCTGGGCGGCTGACGTGACCCTAGTATCTGCACAGGTAGTTACGAGAACCACAAGATCTCCGAATACATACCATTTCAGCTTCCCGGCTGCTCCGGGAACAGCATCGCTTTTAATAGCTAATGGCTCCAGCCTTGCCGAATCCCGGGTGACCTCGGCGAAAGTAACGCTCAATGGAAATCAGATACTCGATGCTTCTGCGTTCAATCGCAAGACCCCATCCCTGCAGGTAGCCATTCCAGTTTTGGATTACAACGAACTCGCTATTGAAGTGGAAGGTAAGCCTCAAACCTTTTTGTCTGTCACGGTTGTCGAGTCATTGCCAAATGATTTTGCAGCCGTAATAGATCGGGATGGGGGAGTACTCCAGATAACGGACCAGGAAAGCCCGCTATTTGGAACTGCTCTTGCCATTCCTGCAGGCGCACTCAATCAACCTACTTTGATTCGGATGGACCGGGTGACGTCATTTCCACCTTCCGGCTATCTAGCGGCCGGAGGGGCCGTTCGAATTCAACCCGCAGGACTCACTTTGAACAATAGTGTTGAACTGACACTTCCATTTTCTGATCTTAATAACGACGGTTTGATAGACGGCTTGAATTTACCGGCGCAGGGGCTGGCCATTACCTCAGAAGATGGCATCAACTGGGCGGAACTTCCTTCCTCAAGCATAAACGGTTCACTGATAACGAGCATTTCGCATTTCAGTGTATTTGCGGTTGCAGTTCATGGAACCGGAGACACTCTGATTTATGAGATGAATAGAAGCGATCCCGCTGATAAGAGCTTTACTGATCTCCAGGAAACTGATTCGCACGATGGAACCCGCTATTTCGATCAGGCCATATTTCCTCCGCGCCCTGCAGGTGACAATATCGGCCTGCGTCTTACGACCACGGCAGGAACAACTGCGCGGGAAAAAGTTGCTACACCGTCCTTTGCCCGGTTTTCCGAAGGCATTTTCAAATGGTATGCCTTTGTGCCTGATTCACTCGCGGTTGGTACAGCCAAAGACGCTGTGAGCCTTGGCGCATTTTTATTCAATCGCAGCGATAGCAGTTGCACTATGGACGATACGCATAAACCTTGTGAGCTTGACTTCGAAGTTTATCCGGGAAAGAGTAATGTTCGCGCGGCCTTGGGAACCAAGCCGGATGAGGTGCTGGTTTTCATGGTCGCTCAAAGGCATTTCGTCAGGTTGCAGTCTGTTGCCGCTGGGGTGCAGATGGCTAATGGGCCTGCTTTCAACGATACACTTAAATGCATCGAAGGCAGTGGTGGCGAATGCTTCGGCGTGGCAAAAATCCGGCCGAATTCATGGCACGAGTTCGAAATCAATGTAGAAACACTGGATGCTTCCGCCTCCCGGATCACGTGGAAGATCGACAGTGTTGTAAAACTTTCGATGCAGATTGCGGTTTCGGGAGTGCCTTACAGTGTGTTTGCATCACTGGAAGCGCTTGCTGACGCCGGAGACCAATATCCGCCAAAGCATGGATCAGAAACATTCTTTGACTATATTTCCCATACTATTTTGCCAAAATCGCTGGGAACCTGGAGCCGGGTGGCCGACATGCTGACCCCGCGGCTCGCGGGTACAGCAGGCATTGCTGTGGTGGACGGCAAAATTGTCGTAGTAGGTGACCATGATGGGAACCCGGGATTGGGAACGGTAAACGAAGAATACGATCCGGTCGCAAATCAATGGCACTCAAAGGCTCCGTATCCGAGGGTTGAGGGCAGGCTCGGGTTGACTCGCAACGCCGTTGTGAATGGGAATGTGTATTTCTTCGGCGGCGCAAACATATTCGATAACTTTGCTACGACCACCGTTGACCGCTATAACCCGGCTACTGATTCGTGGACCTTGGATGTTGCAACTTATCCTCTTACTGTGCAACACCTCGGGACCATCACACTGAGCAATCTGATTTACTGCTTCGGCGGAAATTCCTATAACGGCAGTGGCTACGACCAGGCGTTTACGTTCGATGCCACTTCGCCACAGCCAACCTTCACACCTATCCAGACCATGCCTCATGCCCGCTTCCGCCCGCGGGTCTTCGTTCGCGACGGTAAGATCTGGCTGGCCGGGGGCTTCACAAGCGGTCTAGTCGTGCCCCAGATCGACATTTATGATCCAATTGCCAGTCAATGGCTCTCCGGCCCGGTACTCCCAAGAGATGATGAACTCATGTGGGCCGGACTGTTATCAGACGGGCACATCTACCTCGTTTATGGAAACCCTTTTCCGGTTGTTTACCGCTTCCGCGACAGCATGCAAAGCTGGGAAAAGTTAGCTGAGGCCCCGTTGTCTCAAGGTGATTTTGGGTACGGAGTCTCGGCCATCGGAAATGCAATCTACATCTTCGGCGGAGGCGATCCGAAGATCAGCCTTACCCAAAAATTTGTCCCGTAATTGTCGAAGATAAAACCGCAAACTGGCCAGTGTTGGTTCCGCTGGCCGGTTTTGCTGCATTCTGGAAGTCCCCAGGTATCAGAAAGCGGTTATGAACTTCGGTTTCAAACACGGGAGATGCGCATGTGCATCGCCGCAAATGACGGCGGCCATACTGCAGCGCGGTCTTGGCTACGCTATGCCTTTGAAAAGAACAGAGATGGAGGTTTCGAGTTTGCTGGAAATATTCAGCAGGGTGGAAAGGGTGAGGTTGGTTTCGCCGCGTTCGATCTCACCCATGTGACTGCGGTGGATTCCACAAACATCAGCGAACTCTTCCTGCGACCAGCCCCTCTTCAAACGCAGCTCACGGATTCGAGAACCTAGTGCTTTTTGAACGGCTTGCATTGATCTTCGATTGTCGAGGTAGGCTGCGCATCAAGTCTACTTGTTATAACTGGTCTTATTATGGTAAGACTTGTTATAACTATCGACGCAGTTCGGGGTGCAGTTTGGTAGCTCCTTCTGCACCCCTTCCCGATGTGCCGCTATTCGAGCCTGTAACGATTGTGCCTCTGGGAGCGAGGTTGATCCAGGCAGACGGACGACGGCCAACGTGCCGTCACCGGGACTGAAACGCCAAAAGTTGAGTTGGATCTAGGAGCGTATCTTGCTGTATGCGGGCGTGCGGTTCAGCTCGTTCATCAGCACCGGTAAGCTGAAGAATACCGCTGAGAACAGCATGTCTGAAAGCAGGCCTCTTCCGAAGAAAGGAATGGCCGCCACATAGCAGGTAACCAAGCCGCTCCAGGTGTGCGGATAGAGCAGTCCGGCAAGCCATACGCCAAAATTGCTCACCGCGAAGAAGGAAACAGAAGCTGCCAGAGCCGCGCCGCCCACATAGAAAGGCTTAATGCGGTCCTTCAGCAGCGAGCCCAGGAAGAAGGCGCCTACGTACCAGGCCCAGATGATCCCCTGGTCCCAGGAGATGGCAAAGCCATATCGCCTGGTAGTCAGGAAGATATCGCCGGCAATGGTGATCGCTAGGGCAGCCGCATAATGCTTGCGAGGCATGCGCGAGCCGAAAAACAGCAGAGAGGCTCCTAGCGGGCTAAAGCCCATGGTACTCATCACTCCCAGACCACCCAACACGCGAATAGCCACTGCAAGAACCACGAATATGTAAGCCAGCATAGGCACCTCAGACTCATATTGTGAAACGCCAGGCCCATGTACGTCAATGGCGAACCCAATCTGCTCTGTTCCTGGAGCAATACCTTTGTGTCCGCCGTGTCCTTTGCGATTGCGCCTATCTTCCAGTCTTCTCTGGTGGCGGCCCCATGCTCATCTCCACCACTTTCAGATTGCGGTCCAGAACTACGTAGGCTCCCAATGTGGTCTCCCGCCTGCGGGTTCCGATATAGGCAAAGCGGAGATCCGAAAAGGTGACGATGTACCCCCGCTGGTCAGGCAGGATATCCGCTTCCACCAAAGGATACTGAGCCCAATCGAGATAAATGCGTCCCAGGTATGACTTTTTGGCCGCGAGCGTAACCTGCGTCTCTTCCGGTTTGTAGCGTACCGTAGCGGTGTTCTGAGGGTCAACCTCCCCGGCCTTCGAGTCCACGGAAGCCATTTCGAAAAAGTCCTGCGTCTCAATCACGCCATTCCAGAGGAAGGGATTCAGTGGATTGGGAAAGGCCGAGGCGCGGATTGGGTCTTCATTGTGATAGGTGAGCGAATAGAGCGCGTTGACGGCCCGCCGGTGCTCAAAATCCCGGACAAAGATGAGCACAGCAATACAGACCAGGGCCGTAATGGCTCCTCCACGTCCGCGAAAGCCGGATTTGCGCGCGCCAATTTCTTCGGTAACCATGCTGAAAAGGCCCGGCAATATAAGTCCGAAAATCAGGAGTGCCAGGATGATGGGATCGACGATGAATACGATGTCCCACGAGTACCACTTGGGCCAGAACGGCGCAAAGGGACGCACACCGTAATTGTTCGTGAAATCGAGAAAAATATGCAGCAGGCACGCCAGCCACGCGTATAGAAACAGCAATTTCCAGTTGGGCGGCAGCTTGGGCTTCCTGCCGCGAGAGAGCATGAGGCGATAAATACCGTAGACGCCTGCGACCGTAGCAGCCGCCACAAAAGGCGAGCCCAGCAGAGTGTGCGTGATGCCGCGATGATGGGCCATGCCCGCAACGGAGCCGCCAAAATAGGCAACTACATCCAGGTCCGGCGCTTCGGCCGCCAGCACCAGCGTCAATGTAGCCAGGCCGGTTTTGCGGTTGAGCCCCGCTCGTCCCAGGATCGCCCCGGTGAGGAAGTGCGTAACAGGTTCCAAAATAAAGCCTCGCGCGAAAAAGCATTGTAAACTCTGCGCTCTCTGCGGCCTCTGCATTGCTAACAATCAAATTCGTCTCAAGCCGCAAGAATTCTGCTTGGGCAGCTAAATGCTAATCCCATTTTTGATTCGCGAGGTTCGCGCAGTTCGCGTCATTCGGAGCGCCAGGCGAAGTCTGCCTGATCTTGTGAACTGAAAGGAGTTCACCTTGTAAATTGCCTATTCGACAAGTAGCCCAACGAGCGCAGGAAGGAGCGATTCTTCCGGTGAAGCCTCGTGCGGCAA
>QHVI01000062.1 GCA_003223515.1 Candidatus Angelobacter sp. Gp1-AA117 | reverse complement strand
TACAAGAATCTGCACTATCTGCTGCTCAAGGCCCAGCGTATGGCGGTTACCAGGACGGAATTCGTAGCTTTCAGGAAAGCAGCCTAAAATGCCTATTCCCACTAATTCTCGCGCAGAGCCGTATAACGTATATGCATTCCAGTATACGGATGGGTTTAATGACTACCCTAAGCTGGGCATCTGGAATAATGCTTATCTTGTAACTTACAGTATGCAATCGAGCGATCAGCCGGACGCGCTGCTGTTGGGGCCAAAGATTTGCGCCTGGGACGGCGCCGCCATGCGTGCCGGTTCACCCAATGTCACCCAGATCTGCGCTCAGCTAAGTTCTTCTCTTAGCGTAGCTTTGCCGGCAGACCTCGATGGCTCCTTACCTCCACCTGCCGGTTCTCCAGCCATCTTCGCGAGTCTGTCCAGAGCCGATCCGGCTATTTATATATGGCATCTTTCGGATCTGAGTTTTGGACCCGCACCAACCGCTACGTTTAGCGGTCCCATCATGCTGCCTATCGCTCCATTGATCGGGTGTAACGCAATATATTGTGTTCAACAGCCCACCTCCGGTGCCTTACCAAATCCGCTTGAGCCTCTGGAAGACCGGCTGATGTACAGGTTGGCCTATCGTAATTTTGGAGATCACCAGGCAATAGTGGTCAACCACTCGGTCCCGGTGATTCCAGCCACTCCGCTTGTGGCTGGAACTGAAGGAGTACGGTGGTATGAAATTCGCGACCCAGGCGGCTCGCCCTTGATTTACCAGCAGGGAACCTACAATCCAGACTCTACCAGCCGCTTCTATGCCAGCGCCGCCATGGACCATAACGGCAACATCGCCGTTGGTTACAGCGTGACCAGTCCTACTGTATATCCCGGCGTTCGTATTACGGGCAGGGCTCCGGGCGATCCGCTCAATCTTCTGGGTGATGAACTATCAATCCAGGAAGGCACCGGGATTCAGATCGGCTCGCCGCCGCGATGGGGTGATTACTCATCCATGAGTGTGGACCCGGTAGATGATTGCACTTTTTATTACACCGATCAATTTATCCTCTCTCCTGATGGAATCAAAAACTGGCGCACCGTGATCACCTCGTTCAGGTTTAACGGCTGCGGTACCCCGACTGCTGCCACTCCTGTGTTCACACCCGCGCCCGGGACTTATTCTTCAACATCGCCGCAATCGGTGACCATTACAGACAGCACCTCCGGCGCAGTGATCCACTACACGCTGGACGGCAGCACGCCGACGGCCGCATCGCCGGTGTTCTCCAGTGCGCTCAGCATAAGCACTCCGACAACGATCAAGGCCATTGCCATAGCCAGTGGCTTCAATGACAGCGCAGTGGCTGGCGCAACCTACAATTTCCAGGTTCCCGCTCCTGTTATTAACCCTGCGCCCGGCAACTACTCTACTCCGCAGACGGTCACCATCACGGATGCGGACCCGGCGGCCACTATCTATTACACGCTGGATGGCAGCACACCAACAACCGCATCGACGATTTATGTGGGGTCATTCATCGTAAACTCGACTACAACCATGAAATCGATTGCGGCCAGGTCCGGCTTTATCACTAGTTCTGTTACCAGCGTGCTTTACAACTTCCCTGGTATGGCAGCTACACCTGTGTTCAATCCCGCGTCGGGGACTTATATCGGATCAGTGACAGTATCGATTACCGACTCGACCAGCGGCGCCGTGATTCATTACACACTGGATGGCAGCACGCCGACGGCTGCTTCTCCGGTCTATAGCGCACCCATTGTGGTCTCCACCACGCTCACACTGAAAGCATTCGCCACGGCCAGTGGATTCATGAACAGCCTGGTGAATAGCGGAACTTACACCATCCAGTCGCCGGCTCCCACATTCACTCCGGCGGCAGGCACGTACAACCCGCCTATATCCGTCACATTGAGTGATTCAGTTTCTGGCGCCTCCATTCGCTACACGCTGGATGGCAGCACGCCAACCGCTGCATCGCCGCTTTATACTGGGCCGATCAACCTGGCGGCTACAACTACCATCAAGGCAATTGCGATTGCCGGTGGCATGAACAACAGTACTGTGGCCAGCGCACTCTACACGATGCAGGCAGCCACGCCCACATTCGCTCCACCGCCGGGAACTTACGGCAGCAACCAATCGGTGAGCATTTCCGACAGTACCTCGGGTGTGACTATCCGCTATACCGTTGATGGAAGCACTCCCACTGCGTCATCAACGCTGTACAGCGGGCCAATTTCCGTGATCAATACCACCACGATCAAAGCCATTGCCATTGCGCCTGCCGGCGTAAACAACAGCGCGGTGGCCAGTGGCAGCTACTCGATTAATCACGGGCCGCCAACCATCACCGGGATCACTCCGACTACAGGAACCATGGCCGGTGGGACGGCAATCACCGTCACGGGCACGAATTTTGTTTCTGGCGCAACCGTGAAGCTGGGTTCGAACCTTGCTACCGGGGTTAATGTTGTAAGCTCAACCCAGATCAATGCGGTCTCTCCTGCCGGACCGGTCGGGACAGTAAACCTGGTAGTAACGAATCCAGATGGCCAGTCAGCCGCTCTCGTGAATGCTTACGCTTACTTCCAGCCCCTGGTATTCACTTCGTGGGCCAAACCTTCATCGGCAAGCTGGGGGCCTCCAAACACACTCACCACCGGAGGTACCGCATTCCGGGGCAATGGCACTGTGCAGCTTGTGTGGCGCGATGTGACTCTGAATGGAGCGTGGAACACAGTCGCAACCCAGGCTACTCCCGATGGTAGCGGAAACTGGTGGAATACGGTGCCGTCATCTAATTACTGCCATACCTTTACGATGTATGCGAATTACTTAGGCGTTAGTTCAGATCCGTTCACCTATGTTGGAGTTGGGTCGGCGTATTGCAATGAGACTGCCTACATCTCGTGGATCCAGCCTCAGGGCTCAGCAGGGTTTGGACCTCCGGGGAGCCTGGTACTGGCCGGTAATGCCACGGGCGCGCCCGCAGGTTCGGGCGTTGTGGTCTGGTGGTCAGACATAACCGCCGGAAGCGGATGGAATATGGGAGCAAGCACCTTCCCAGATGCCAGCGGCTTCTGGACAAGCTCCATTCCCAACGTCATTTACTCGCACCAGTACAGCGTCTATGTTGTCTACGATGCATTCAGCACCCAGGCTTCACAGGGCGTCTGCACCTATGCGGGGAATGGTTCGATCACGTATTGTCCAAGATGATCCTGAATTCCGCGGCAGGACGCGAAGTTACACGCGCCCTGCCGCCGTTTCGCAGCTTTCATCCCGGCGCCCAAGCTCCGCTATGATCCTGGCATGTTTCCGGTATATGATTTCCAGCCATGCGTGGAATTGCGGCAATTCTGGCGGTTGTCCTGGCAGTCGCGTGCCAGGGATTCGTAAAGAATACTCTTGTGCCTGCGGCCGGCACTTTTCTGGCACATCATTACTATCCGCATATGAATACGAATGTGGTCTTCTACATTGCACTGCTGACCCTGGCTGCTGTCTTCTACATTGTTCTCGAAATACTGCTGCACAATTCCATGAAACGACGGAAAGCCAAGGCGCAGCAGGCCTAGTCCCGTTCACACACACAGCAGCAAGATCAACCACAGAGGGCACGAAGGTTCCACGGAGGGCACTAAGGAAGGCTTTCGGTAGAAATCATTTTTCTTCCGGTGCGGCAACGTGGCGGAAGGAGCGATAGAGCAGCAGGTCGTAGATGATCTTCAGGCCTCCTCCGAGCAACAGCGGGGCTGAGAATGCCACCTTCTGCATGAAAACGCCTGCGACCGAAGATGCGGCAGCCCAGGATATATTGCGGGTGAGATTGGTTACGCCGCTGGCAAAGGTGCGCTCTTCAGGCCGGACCACCGCAGCCACATACGATTGCCGGGTGGGCACATCCATCTCCACCAGGGCTTCACGTAGAAGAAACAGGATCACTGCCCATCGTGCCGAAGGAGCAAAGCCGGCGGCAATCAGAAAGATGCTGGAAGGCAGATGAGTGAAGACCATGGTATTCACCAGGCCGATCCTGCGGGCCAGAGCGGCCGCCCCCAGATGCGAAAGTGCGTTCAGCACATGAATGGTGAAGAAGAGTAGCGCCAGTTGGTTCTCTGCGATGCCAAAGCGGCGGAAAAACCAGTAAGCGACCAAGGCATCGGTGAGGAAGCCGCCGCCAAAGCTATCAATAGCAAACAGCGCCGATAATTTGGAGATGGTCGATTTTGTTTTCGGCGAAACTATTGTCCTGGTGACGGCTCCTGTATCGCCCGGAGGAACTTCTACTTCCGGCGAAAGCCACAGGTAAAGCAGGCTCCCGCATACACTCAGCGCTCCATAACCTGCAAACAAGATCTGGTAAGACGCAGCGAGATCAACTCCCCAAACTCGTGATGCCAGGATCGGGAAACCACCGGCCAATGCTCCCAGAGCTCCGCTGGCATCAAGCACCACGCTGTACCAGGCCAGCGTCCATGTGCGTCTCTGGTTAGGAACCAGGCCGGGAATGACCGCCTGCTCCAGGGCAAAGGCAGCGCTGCGGTCGGTTCCCATGCCATTCACCATGCCGATGAATGCCATCGGGATCAGCGCAATGCTGCTCCAGTGAAAAATGAATGGAAGAGCTCCTGGTGCGGATAGCAGCGACAAGACAAGCAGGATCTTTCGGCGGCCAAGACGGTCGGCGCTCATCGTGGTTACAACAGTCGCCGCCGCTGATCCCGCCAGTCCGGCTGCGATCACCAGACCGATTGACGTGGAGGAAAAGCCTTTTCGATAGAGGAAGACGCCCAGAACCACGCCCAGCAGGCCAATCCCAAACGAGCGCATGGCTGCGGCGGCAAAGATCAGCACCAGGTTACGCACACTTGGACTCATGGCAATTTTGAAATTGTAAAAGAGAGTTAGCTGGAAGCCTACAAACCAAAGCAAATCCATAGATCCTTCGCTTCGCGCTAGAAACTCAATTCAGGAAACATTATTCAGGCGCTCACTCGGGACGACAAAAGGGGGGAGTTATCGCCGTATCAAGAGCAATCTGAGTGCGGGAGTTATGAAGCGAGCTTGTAGCCCAAGCCCTGCACGGTAAGGATCAGTTCGGGCTGCTTGGGGTCTTTTTCCAGTTTCTGGCGCAGGCTGGCTACGTGGACATCCACCGTCCGGGTGAAGGTATCCTCGTTGTATCCCCAAACGTCTTTCAAAATCTGATCACGCGAAAGCGTAGCGCCCTGCCGTTCGACTAGGTAGCGAAGCAGTTGAAATTCACGGGCAGAAAGGCGCACGGGCTTGCCGTCGCGAGAGACGGTTGTGCCGCGCACATCAATTTCCAGTGAGCCAACATGATAGACCTTCTGCTGGTCAGGAGTCTTAACCGGCGCGCGCCGCAGTAGCGCCTCAACCCGGGCGGTGAGTTCGATCATTTCAAAAGGTTTGGTCAGGTAATCGTCGGCGCCCAGCTTCAGCCCAAGGACTTTGTCCACCGTCTGCCCGCGAGCAGTGAGCATAAGGATGGGTGTAATCACTCCCGCCTGACGAACATCGCGGCAGACATCGAAGCCGCTCTTGCGCGGCAGCATCACATCAAGGATGATCAGATCGAACGGCAGGTGAGTGGCCTTCCGCAGTCCCTCTTCACCATCAAAGGCGTAATCCACCGCATAGCCTTCGCTACTCAGGCGATCGCCGAGAGTCATGCGCAACGCTTCTTCGTCTTCAACCAGCAGGATATTGGCAGTCATTCTTCTTCAGGAATATTTTGGATTCGCCGTCGCAGGTACGTCCAGGTTTACATTCTCGACAGATTTCGGTGGTATGGGCAGATGCAGGCTAAATGCGCTGCCCCGGCCCGGCTCGCTGGTCACGGTCAGCTTGCCCCCCATGGCTTCGGCAATGCTTCGCGCCAGCGCAAGTCCCAGGCCGGTGCCGCGAATCTGCGCTGACGTGACCCGGGGGCTGCGGTAAAAAGGCTCAAAGATTCGATGCAACTCCCGCGACTCAATACCTAACCCTTTGTCTTCGATTACGATCTGCACTTCGCCATTCTTTCTTTCGGTGCTGGTGAATGCCCGCACACCCACCCATCGATTCCCTCCGCTGTATTTCACCGCATTGGTAATCAGGTTCTGGAGACAATGAGAGAGAGCGCGTAAATCGCCCATGACCTGCGGCAGGTTCGGCTCAATCTGCTTCTCGATTATGAATCCCTCTCCCTGGAGCAACGCGCCGGTATTGTTCAGCGCATTCTCCACCAGATCAGAGACTTCCATAGGACGTAAATCGTAACGCGGCTGCTTGTCACGGGTGGCGGCAAACAGCAGAATCTGTTCGATGAGCTGAATAAGCTGCTTAGACTGCCCTTTGATCACATTGCCATACTGCATGAGCTGCTGCCTGCTGCTGACTATGCCGTCGGCAATATTCTCGGCCGCAGAGCTGATCACGGCAACCGGCGTTCGCAATTCATGCGAAACGGCAGCGACAAAATCCATCTGCTGGCGTGCCAGGGTGCGGGCGCGCTGGCTGGTTACAATGATCATGCCCATGCTGGCCGCCAGAATCAGCAGCACAGCAAAGCTGATCACCAGGTTCTTGCGCCGCATGCCTGTCACCACAGCTTCCAGCGAGCCTTTGCGATGGCGCACGGAAAGCTGCCATTCGGGATCATGATCGGAATCGTGGAGCAGTTCTACACGCAACGGTCCTGAGAGCCCCAGTTCATTATGCTCATGAGAAGGATTGGGCGGCCCGCCTGGATGACGTAGAAACGCCGGCATGGAATCGAAGCCGCGCCGTGGAGGCATTCCGAAGGGCGGACCGAACACCTGCACCTGCTGGTCGGCGTTGACGATCTTCTGCCGGCCAAAGTCAGAATCAGATGAGTAGATCAGACCCGAGTCGCTGGAGGTGTCTGTCACAGCGACCTGGTAGGCAAGCCCCTGCGAGTCACTGAAATGCTGCTCTGCTAGTTCGGGCAATATGTGATCGAGAAGAACTTTCTTATTCAACTCGATGATCAGCCAGTCCACATTGGAGGGCTGCCCCGCTTCAGGACGATGCGAGACAAAAGAGCGCACCAGAACCAGGTTATTGAGATCGATGCTGGGTACCGAACCATCTGTGCCCATAAAGCCCATGAAGCGACGATGCATACGAGCATGCTCCGGCATGGGGCGAATACGATTATGTATCTTGCTGGCCTGGTTCATCTCTGCAGAAAAACTCTGCAAAGCTGCGCGCAGATCACCCAGACGTTCAGGCCATTCAGCAGGCGCAATTTCAGCACTCGCTGCATTCAATTGCACCAGCTTCTGTTGCCCGGTTCCCGCGTTGCTCAGGAAATAAAGACGGCTCACCAGGTCAGGATGGGGTGTCCTGCGGTTCCATTGCGCGTATTCTTCGGCGTAGATCCTGGCTTTTTCCTGCGCAGGCAAATCCGGATTCGCCTGCAGCGAAGCATACACACCAGTCAACTCCCGGTACAGGCCTTCCCGCCAGCTAATCACCGAATCATGCAGATTCGCCTGGAGACGCGCACTGGTTGCCTGGCTCACCACGTTGCTCCAGTGATACTGGTGCACAGCCAGTGTGACGAGCACTGCCGTCAAAATCAATACAACCAGTGACAGGAACAGACGTTCCCGAGAAAGAGATTTCATGCAGACCGAATCCAATAGGTACTGGCGTCCGGGGTATTGCTTCCGCCTGGACGCCGGTACATGACGACATCTTACTTACAATATTAGACAGTATTCATCGGCGAAGGAATGTAAATTTCGTGTAATAAGGCCTTTGGCGCTTAGCTCTTGGCTTTTGGCTTTTGGCTTTTGGCTCTTGGATTCGTTACCTTTGCGTCCCTTCGCGGCCTTTGCGGTAAATCACAAGAATATTTGAAGGCTAGTACTATTTATGTGCCATGGCCTGTTCGACCTCATCTGCTGTCCGAGGAATATGGCTGGTCAGCATCACCAGCTTGCCGTTCTGGTCCACGTAGAACATATCCTCTATGCGCACGCCCAGCTTCTCTTCGGGAATATAGATACCCGGCTCCAGGGTGAAGATCATGCCTTTATCCAGGGGCGCGGAGGCGTCGCTGGCATCATGAACATTCAAGCCAACGTGATGTCCCAGCCCGTGAATGAAGTATTTGCCCAGCGGCTGGCCATGCATGTCTTTGCCATGGGAATTGATGTAATCAAGCGCTACCTGAAACAAGGAGTCTGGCCCTTCCCTGCCCAGCTTGGATTTGCCCATCTGGAAGGCCTTGATGGCGGCTTCCTGCGCGCCCAGAACAATGTTATAGATTTCGCGCTGCCGGGGCGAGAACTTGCCGCTCACCGGCGCGGTGCGCGTAATGTCCGTGGCATACATGGAGTACTCGCCGCCAACGTCCATCACCACTAGGTCGCCGCTCTGCATGGTGCCTGAATCTTCAGAGTAGTGCAGCACCGTGGAATAAAATCCCGAACCCACAATGGGTGCATAGGCAGGACGCTCACATCCACGTTTTCCAAATTCATATTGCATGAGCGCTGAGATTTCCCGCTCCGTCACTCCCGGATGAATGGCCTTGAGCGCGGCCTGATGAGCGGCCTCTGAAGCCTGGGTTGCACGAGTGACATACTGCACCTCGCCCGCGTCTTTCACCATGCGCAAACGGGCAATCAACTGGCGTCCATCGCGGAATGAGATGTAGTTGGGGAAAGAATTCGTGCGGCGCAGCCACTCGATCGGGCCGAGCGATGGCGAGCCTTCACCCTGATCGGTGAAGACGGTCGCTCGCGGCTGCGGCAGTACCTTCACCAGTTCTTCATGCATCTTGTCCAGAGCTTGCACGCCATCGAAGCCGGTGATCCTCGGCGCATCGGGATTCTCAGGTCCAAGCTTCGGACCAGTCCACTTCTCCTGCGTGAGGTTGTGCTCGGGAAGAAACAGAATCTCGGTGTAGGGATGCGAGTCAGAGGCAGGAGAAATCAGCAGCGCTGCGCCAGGTTGTGACCAGCCAGTCAGATAACAGAAATTATCATTCTGGCGAAAGCCGTAGAGATCATTGGGGCCTTCCGCTTCTGTCCCTGCAAACAGAACCAGAGATCCGCCTTCCATGAGTTTCGAGAGAGCCACTCGTCGCGCCCGGTAGTCAGCACCGTTCTGACGCTCCATGGCGGGAACCAAGCTTGCAGCGAGAACAACGATCAGCAGGATGAATTTGCGCATGTTGCATTCCTTGAATGAATTTGAAGGCGGATTTTAACAGACCGCACAGGGGAAACTCAGAGCTATTTACTGCAGAGGGCGCGAAGAAAACAAGATAGGTTTATGTGTATTTGCCATTGCAGTGTGGTGATCCTTCACATTTCGCGAGAGAACGCGACGGCAGGAACCGCAGAGGCCGGAGAGAACGCAGAATTCTATATGCATTAATGTTGAGATTCTTGCAATCAGATCACTCGATCACCCGATCAACGGATCACCCGATTCTATTTGGCTTCCTTTGCGCCCCTTCGCGTCCTTTGCAGTAAATCCCTGGAAAGATGTCGTGGTAGAAAAAAGAAAGTGGGCGTCGGTATCAAGGGGCGACGCCCACGTGGGGGTACTGCGTATGTTAGTTAAATAGATAGACGAGATAAATCTGGAAAAGTTTCGCGTTTCTCGAAACTTAACATAAATAAACAAAAAAAGCCCCTCGTGTTTTGCGAGGGGCTGAAGAATAAGGAGAGAGGAGATGGAACCACTATGACATCTGAGCAACAAGATTTCTGATCTGAACACGCGCCTGATGAAGTCCCGTTCTGGACTCTTCTTCGGTCAGGCCCAGCAAGCGGGCGATCCGCTCATGCTTGTACCCTTCAACATCGTGCAGAAGGAAGACCAATTTTTCTGTGGCTGGAAGCTGCACAAGCGCGCGTTCCAGATGAATGCGTTTAATAGTGCCGTAAATATTCTGGGTCTCCGGAGAGGTGGCACAATTCAGAGTCAGGCTACCGATTGCGGTAAGTTCGCGAATTTCTGCCAGGAAAGCGCGGTCGATCTGTTCGGTCGTCGGCTCTGCAACATTGGCAAAGGCGCGCAGGAAGGTGTTGGAGCTCAACTCTTCTGCTGCCAGTTCATTGTCCGTCATCCAGAAAGCCAGGGAGTAAATTTTGTGGCAGTTTGCCTCGTAGATCTCGCTGTAACGTGCGTTGCTTTCAACTCCCGGAATGTATGCCATTAAGCTGTTTATCGCGCTCTGTACGTTGCTTGCCATGATCTACCTCTTTCTTGCCGCCTGGGGCTTAGGGTCTTTTGGCCGTCACTTCTCGACCTTGAATGCTTTCCATAATTGCAATCCAGTTGCCCAAAAACCGTAGAGTCTGTAAAGAATTTCTTAAAAGAAGTAAACCCATAGATTTCAATCAGTTACCGGAGACACTCTGATTCTTCTCAGGAAACGAGTCTGAATTTTCAGAGCAGAGGGATAAACCAGCAGCAACTTGTGAGCATTCGGATACCACATTTAAGAACAAAATTACCTACTGGAAAAGGGCGGTAGGAAGATTTTACAGGGTAGGAAAGCACTCGAGCCGGATTACCGCACCACCAGAACTTCGCGGATGTTGTCCTTCCCGAGGAAAAACTTCAGGGAGGCAAATTCCTTGAAGAGATTTTCTACATGACGATTATTGAAGATGCGCTGCAGACGAAAGTCCGGCCCGGGCTCCAGCTCCACTGTTTCTTTATTCACGATGTGGTAACGGCAATAGGGAGATTCCGGCCCGGCATCCTTGGTATGAAAGAACGCCAGCAGCACTCCTTTCCGCTTCATGCTCTTGTGAATTCGCTCCACTGCGGGCTTGACCAGGGTTTCGTCGAGGTAATCAGCTACATCCCAGCAGAGCACTGCGTCGAAAAGGCCCTCTTGGTGGTTCAGGTTCTCGGCAAAGAACTTCTGCGGGTCGAGCTTCTCCGTTCCGTCTTCCTGCTTTGAGAAATAACTGCGGTCCCGTGAGCCGCGGAGAATATCCTCGTTATAGACGCGTCCGCCGAACTGAGTAAGGAAAGAGATGTTGGCAGAAGAGGTAGGGCCGAGATCAAGCACCGCCAGGTTCTCAGTACCGGTCACGGTGCGCATAAATTCCGTGAAACCAGTGGAGCGACGGCTGACCCGCTGGCCGCCCTTGCCGGTTGATTCTGGTTTGGCCTGCGCGTCAGTCGTTCCACGAAACCATCGCATGAATATGTCTTAAAACTCCTGATTACTTCTGTTCCAGGAATGAGGCCTGCTGTCTGCCTGGTGTCTCCACTATATTCGATGTTGAAGGAGTTATCGAGTAGCTTACGGCTGCCGCAGCAGATTTTCTCTGCTCAGCTTTCACATCTTTCTGCAGATCGACCGCGCCTTTAAAGAAGGCGCCATCCTCAATTACGATGCGCTGGGTGGAGATGTCGCCCACCAGCACGCATGATTTCTTCAATTCGACCCGCTCCATGCCGCGCACGTTTCCTTCCACCCTGCCGTGCAACACTATTTCGCGGGCAGAAATATGGGCATGTATGCGCGCATTCGGGCCGATGATGAGGCTGTGCGCCCCCATATCTACTGTGCCTTCCACCTCGCCATCCAGGTACAGATCTTCGTTTCCTGAAAGCTCGCCTTTGATCACGACTGACTTGCCGATGTGTGCAGCTACGTCGGTCCGTACTGGTTCGGCAATCTTAGGTGGTTCAGGTTTATTCACCGGAGCCGGCGTGCTTGCGGTAACAGGTAAGCTGGCTGGTTTAGGTTGAGTAGAAGGATTTTCGTCGGGTCGTGATTTCCACATGGGTTCGCTCCGTTTCCTTTCGTGACTATACTCAACCGATTGAAGCTATGCAATCAAGTTACGATGGAATCTTGAGCGGCAGCGCAATGCATACAGGTGGCATCTGAATTCTCAAAATGGGATGTTAACCAACCTCTAAATAGTTACCAATAAGTAAATATACGAATATCTCGACCAATGCCTTTATTTATCAATCACTTATGCGGTAGAACAAAAATGCGAATGGCTGCCGAGTTTGGCCGTATGGTTGCTTTTTAGTTACACGTCGACCGGGACGGAAATGTCGCGGCACGGAAGAACCGAAAACCAGGGGAACAGCGGTTCTGATCGAGGTCGCGGCGTAAAAAGAGCCAATGGGACTGCCTTTTCCGAAGAGGTCGGCGCGAGGGTGGCGTGAGCCGCCCTCGCACTTTTTGGGACATACTTCACTGTGAGCGGCTGCACCCTATAAAATGCAACTTGCTGCTGCTTTTCGCATTCTAATCAGAGAAGATATGTCTGGTACAAGTGTGTGCAGGGTCAAGCTGTTCGTGCAGGCAACAGTGCTGATGGCATTGCTGATGCCTGCCTGCTTTGCACAGAATTCCCTTCCCAGTGATCCGAACCAGTTCATACGCCAGGTAGTTGAGAGTGAACTCAAAGCTGAAGCCGATGATCACTCTCACTGGATGTATCGTCTGCATAAGGAAGATGAAAAGGGCGCGCAGGACCGCCAGGTAATCGAAACCAAAGATGGCTCGCTGGCCAAGACCCTGTTGATCAACGGACAGCCCCTCACCCCGGAGCAGCGCTCCAACGATGAAGACCGTATGAAGAAACTGGTGAGCGATCCTGAGGAGCGGGCCAAGCGCGAACGCCGCTCCAAGCAGGATGAAGATAAAGCACGTCAACTACTCCAGGCCATTCCTGACGCGTTCATCTTCAAATACGAGGGCCAGGACGGAGAGTTGACCCGGCTTGCTTTTCTGCCCAATCCTCGCTACTCGCCGCCCACCCGCGAACTGACCGTGTATCACGCTATGAAAGGCAAGATCTGGGTGGATGGCAATGCCGGACGCCTGGCCATGATCGAAGGCCAACTCATGGAAGATGTGAACTTCGGCTGGGGGCTCCTCGGCCATCTGGATAAAGGCGGCACCTTCAAAGTGGTGCAGAAGAACGTGGGCGAGAACCACTGGGACACGGTGCTGCTGGATCTCAACATGCAGGGACGCGCCGTAATCTTTAAGACCCTCACGGTGAAGCAGAAGCAGATTCTGAGCGACTTCAAACGCGTGCGCGATGATCTGAGCATCTCCCAGGCCTACGACATGCTCCGGCAGAAAGACCGTGCGGTGGCGGCGGTGAATCCCTCCGGAAAATAACCCTTTACCCCTTTGGTTGAAGTTACACGAAATATTGACTTTTGTTACCTTTGCCCTTCGCATCCTTAGATAGCGGTTAATCCTTAAATCCTTGTCCTGAAATTTAATTTTCCAATTCAGCAATTAAAATTTACAATCCCTGAAAATGTTTACAAGCTGGCACACCGCTCTGGAGATAGTAGGGCGCACCACGGCCGTTTACCTCCTCGTGCTGATAGGCATCCGCCTGACGGGAAAACGCGAGGTCGGCCAGATGACGCCTTTTGACCTCACACTTCTGTTACTGCTCAGCAACTCGGTGCAGAACGCCATGACCGGCCCGGATACTTCCCTGATGGGTGGGGCGGCGGCAGCGCTCATGCTGCTTCTGCTGAATTACCTGTTTGCTGAAGTTTCAGGCTTGAACCGCCGCTTCCGCACTTTTATTGAAGGCTCGCCCACGCTGCTGATCCATAACGGCAATCTCGTTACTGCGCATTGCGCCAAGGAACATATCTCGCTGGACCAGGTTCATCGCGCCTTGCGCGAACATGGAATTGAGAATATTCATGACGTGGCGCTGGCGGTGCTGGAAGTGGATGGCTCCATCAGTGTGCTGAAATACGATGACGTGCACAGCCACATGCATCCCCAGAAGCGGCTTAAATTTCTTCACAGGCAATAATCCAAGAAGGAAACTATGAGCGAACACGAGGTACACGAACATATCGAGCATGCCCATCACCAGGGCGAAAAAGGCATCGGCTTGACCATGGCGGTTGTGGCGGTGTTGCTGGCCATAGCTACGTTGCTCAGCCACCGTGCACATACCGAAGAGGTAGTGCTCAAGGGCGATGCCAATGATCAATGGGCCTATTACCAAGCCAAGAACATCCGCGTACATATGTACACGGCTGATTCAAAACTTGCGGCATTGATGCCGAACGGAAAAGAGCTGGCTGCTGACTTCGCCGAAAGAGCCAAGATAGAACGCGAAGGCGCTCCGGCTACCGTAGACACTGGTGCCAAAGAAGGCGCAGACAAGATTCAGGAGCGGGCCCGGGAACGCGATCAAGAAACCATTCTCACCGGCCGCAAGGCAGGCTACTTTGACTCTGCTGAGCTGTTCCTGGAAATCTCCATCGTGCTCTGCTCCATATCACTGCTCTCTGCCAGTAAACTTTACTGGAGGCTCTCGTTCATCAGCACCGCTATTGGCTTAGCCGTTGTCGCCTGGGGATTTCTTATTCACTAGCGCGTAGTGTCCAGCGCCACGCCTCGCGGTCCGGCAACGGTTCCGCCCGCGCCGAAGCCGGTATTCGCGCCGTTGATGTTACGGGTGGCGGAGGCGTTTCCATTGGCCGTGGCCGCATTGGCGAAGACCAGCACTCTTGCTCCAAACGGATCGGCGACATACAAGTCGCCATTGCCCGCATTCAGCGTGATCTGGTTTGGACCAGTCATGTCTGTACTGGTGAGCGTTCCCGCCGGCGAGACATTACCGGATGTGGTAGCGGCATTCGAGAAAATAATGATTCTCGGGGGCGAGAAATTACTTACGATCAGACGATTGGAAGAATCCACAATCAAATTGCCGGGCTGGGTAAGCTGAGTGCTCGTGCCGACGATGGTGCGGGAGGCAGCCGTGCTGCTACTCAAAGCGCTGGCATTGTCGAAAATAGCTATGGCGGGTGTAGCGGGGTCTGAGAGAAATAACCGGTCCGCTCCGGAATCCAGAAAAATTCCACCGATGCCTGAGGTGAATCCCGCGCTGGGCGTGATCGTACGCGCCGGCGCAACATTGCCGCCGACAGTGGAGGCAGAGCTGTAAACCAGCACGTCAGGTCCATCCGCTACATAGAGCAGATTGCGAGTCTGGTCCAATGCCACCCCCACCGGGCCGGTGAGGTTGGTTGCTCCACCAGCGATAGAGCGGGTCGGCGCGACGTTTCCAGTTTTTGTGCTGACACTGTCGAAGATCAAGATTGCAGGGCCACCCAGATCAGCGACAAACAACCGGTCTGCAGCGACATCGAGCACTATAGCCTGCGGTCTTGCCAGGTTGGTGGCAGCTCCCTGAATGGTGGCCGCCGGGATTAAGTTACCGGTAGTTGTAGCTGCAAGAGCATTATCAAAACGAAGAATGGAATTTCCGGTGTCGTTCGTCACGTAGAGCTTGCCGATGGTAGTTCCACCCCCGCCGCCCCCGCCAGTGGCGCCGTCGCGCCGAGGAGAGATTACACATCCTGAAAGAATAAGTGCCAGGAAAGACAAACCCAGGCCGAACCTGCGGAACATAGTTTTGGACCCCGTCCTTTTATGAAGATCGTTGATTATCATGATACTTGCATGATTCCTGCATTTCGAATTTATATTGCCACGTCCAACCCCGGTAAACTCCGAGACTTTCGAGGCGCCGCCACCCCTCTGGGGATCACCGTGGAGCCGCTGCCGGGCTTTGATCGTGTCCCGCTGGCCATAGAAGACGGCGATACCTTCGAGCAGAATGCCCGCATCAAGGCCGAGCATTACAGCCGGTTTGCTCCCGGAGAACTGGTTCTGGCGGACGATTCCGGCCTGGCAGTCGACGCACTCAACGGCGCTCCCGGAGTACATTCCGCCCGCTACGCCGCCCTGGTGAATGGCGACTCCACGCACCAGAATTCTAACGACCAGGAGAATAACCGCGCTCTCATCACCCGGCTGGAGCAATTGCCGCCAGACGCCCGCACGGGCAGATTCGTCTGTGTAATTGCGGCGGCCAAAGATGGAAAAACCGTGCAGACATTCCATGGGGACGTCGAAGGCCGGCTCCTGACTACTCCGCGCGGAAGCAATGGCTTTGGGTATGATCCATTGTTTTTCTTTCCCTCTCTGGGAATCACCTTCGCCGAACTCACCGCCGAACAGAAAGCCAACTACAGTCATCGCGGCAAGGCTTTCAGAAAGTTTCTGGAGTGGTACGGGAAGACAGCCGTTAGCCATTAGCCTTTAGCCATTAGCCTTTGACTGTTGCCTTCGCAGTGAAAACGGGTCGGCGCAGCCCCAAATTCATTTTGCCGCTGATCAACGCTGATGACGCTGATCTTTGAGTATCTGTCCTAATAAAGAGCGAAGCTAAAACCGAAAAGCCAAGAGCTAAGGGCCAACGGCTTATGAATACCTGCATCATGAAGATTGCTGTCTCGTCACAAAGACAGTTGCATTAAGATGCAAATGACAGTAAATTCAACTGCTTCCCTGTGAAACGATCATCGGAAACAACTGCCAAAGCGACGGCTGCGGGCTCTGACAAGTATCAGCGTATCCTCGACGCTGCTATCGAAGTCATTGCAGAGAAGGGGTTTTTCCATTCGCGCGTCTCGGAGATCGCGGACCGTGCCGGGGTGGCTGACGGCACCATTTATCTTTATTTCAAGAACAAAGACGAACTGCTGATGGCGGCCATCGATTCGGCCTTCCACGGCTTTATCGGGCGCGCCCGCACTGAATTGAGCAAGGTGGCCGATCCCCGGGAAAAGCTGCGCAAGATGGCCTTCCTGCATCTGCAGGCCCTCGGGTCGAACCGCAACATGGCCATTGTCTTCCAGACGGAATTGAGACACAGCGCCAAATTTCTGGCCCAGTTCTCCCATAGCCTGCTGGTGGAGTATTTCGACCTGATCAAGGGCGTGCTGCGCGAGGGGCAGGAGGCAGGCGTCTTTCGTGCCGAATTGCCGGTCAAAATAGCGGTAAACTGCTTCTTCGGGGCCGTGGACGAGATGGTCACCTCGTGGATTCTTTCCGACCGCGACCGGGATTATCCACTTTCGAATCTCGCGGACGTGATCGTTGACATCTTACTGAAGGGCATGGAGACCAGTGCCAAACATGGAAGCTAAAACTCTTGCCGAGATTTTCTTTGCTTCTATAGCGCACGACCTCGCCCGTCACGTAATATTCAAGCGGCCGACGGGCTGGCAGATCGTCTCTTCACGCCAATATTACGAATATGTCACCCACCTGGCCCGGGCCTTTCGCCAATGGGGCCTGCAGAAGGGCGACCGCATTGCCATCCTGAGCGAGAATCGCCCGGAATGGATGATCGCCGACTTCGCCTGCGTCTGCAGCGGAATCATTGACGTTCCCATCTACGCCACGCTGACCGCCGACCAGACCGCCTATCTTGTCGGCCATTCCGGAGCGCGGGTGGCCTTTGTCTCCACCAGAGAACAGTTGAAGAAGGTACAGTCCATCAAGCACAAGACCAGCCTGGAAAAGATCGTGGTGATGGATGACGTTGCAGAAGTGGATGTAATCCCGATGTGGCCTCTCCTGGAGGACTCTTCTGCTGAAGACGATGCTCCTTTCAATGAGCAGGCACACAAGATCCAGCCCGACGATATTGCCACGCTGATCTATACCTCAGGAACTACAGGCACATCGAAGGGCGTAATGCTCAGCCATGGAAACCTCACGTCAAATGCCGTAACTGCTTCTTCTTATGCTGAGTGGATTGAAGGAGAGCTTTACCTCTCGTTTCTGCCGCTGGCCCATGTAACCGCCCGGCACCTGGATTATGTGTGTTTCTACAACGGCATAACCATTGCGTACTGTCCGGACTTCAACAAGCTTCCCGAGATGCTGCACGAGGTGAAACCCACCGTGATCGTGGCGGTGCCGCGCGTCTATGAGAAGGTGCGGCAGGAGGTGGAGCGCCATGCGACTTTTGGATTCAAAAAGAAGGTTCTGAATTGGGCTGTGCATCTGGGCGAACAGCATAAGGACGAGATCATGCAGGGCAAAAAGCCCACAGGCATGGCCTGGAAGCTGGCAGACAGGCTGGTTTATAAGAAAGTCCGGAATGCTCTTGGCGGCAATGGCCGCGTCTATTATTCGGGTGGCGCTCCTCTGGGACACGACATGGCAGAATGGTTCTGCTGCATGGGCATACCGATCTGCGAAGGTTATGGACTCACGGAAACCTCGCCGGTGATCTCGGTTAACCGTCCTGGTGGATTCAAGATCGGTTCAGTCGGCAAGCCCTATCCCAACCTGCAGGTAAAGATTGCCGAGGACGGCGAAATCCTGGTCCAAGGCCCCACGGTTTTCAAGGGCTACTGGAACATGCCGGAAGAAACTAAGGCTGCCTTTACGGATGGCTGGTTCAAGACCGGCGATATCGGACAGATTGACGATGAAGGTTTCCTGAGTATTACCGACCGCAAGAAAGACCTGATCAAGACTTCAGGCGGTAAGTTCATTGCCCCGCAGCCGATCGAAAACGCGCTTAAGACCAACGTGCTCATCGCTCAGGCGGCCGTCATTGGCGACAAGCGCAAATATGCCTCGGTGATTATTGCGCCCCATTTTGAACTTCTGACAGATTGGGCGCATGTGAATGGAGTCACCTTCAATTCCAGAGAGGAACTGGTACACCATTCCAAAGTGCGCGAACTCTACCGGGGCATTGTGGAAGACCTGAACAAAAAGCTGGCGCAGTTTGAAACCATTAAGAAGATTATCGTCGTACCCGATGAATTTACCGTGGCTACCGGCGAGATCACTCCCACCCTGAAGCTGAAGCGGCGCGTGATCGAAGCCAAATACAAGCAGCAGATCGACGAGCTGTATCAGGAGCCGCATCCGCTGGAGACGGCGCCGGTCTAGAACTAACCCGCGAATAAATGCGAAACAAGCATGAATGGGTAAATGGGTAATTTTGTAAGTCGGTAAATTGTTTACCTGTAGTCAGCTTTTCCGCCCCCGATCAACCGATCTTTGCCACTGCGCCGTTTGTGGTGTGTTCTTTTACAATATAGAGAATTATGGATCCCTTAGTTATTGCAGGCCGGCAATTTCGCTCGCGCCTGATCGTTGGCACAGGTAAATACAAATCAGGCCAGGAGACAGCAAGAGCCATCGAGGCCAGCGGAGCAGAGATGGTGACGGTGGCTGTCCGCCGGGTGAATCTAGACCGCAGCAAGGAATCGCTGCTCGACTTTATCGATCCGCACAGATACTTTCTGCTGCCGAATACCGCCGGCTGCTACACCGCTGATGAAGCCATGCGTACTGCCCGCCTGGGACGCGAAGTGGGCCTTTCCGACTGGGTGAAAATCGAAGTCATTGGCGACCAGAAAACTCTTTATCCAGACGTGCAGGCCACCATCGAGGCCACGCGCATCCTGGTGAAGGAAGGCTTTACCGTGCTGCCCTATACCTCGGATGATCCGGTGGTTGCGAAGCGGCTTCTCGACGCGGGCGCAAGCGCCATCATGCCTCTGGGTGCCCCCATCGGCAGCGGCCTGGGAATCCAGAACACCGCGAATATCCAGATCCTGCGTGAGTTGGTCACCGATGTTCCGCTGATCGTGGATGCCGGAGTCGGCACAGCCTCTGATGCTTCGATTGCCATGGAGTTGGGCGCCGATGCGGTGCTGATGAATTCCGGCATCGCTCATGCGGATGATCCGGTGCTGATGGCCGAAGCCATGAAGTACGCCGTCCTCGCCGGACGCGCCGCCTATCTGGCCGGCCGCATGCCGAGGAAACTCTATGCCACGGCGAGTTCCCCGCTGCAGGGTGTGGTGCGCTAAGTATCGGACCGATGGTGGATAGCAGCCTTATTGGACCTACAGCAATTGGTTAAACCCACATGGCCACACATAAATAAGGCGGCCCCGCAGGCCGCCTGAATTCCTTGCTGATGCTGATGTTATTTGCCGCTGCCCTTCTTTTCGGAAGAGCCCTGGTCCTTCAGCATGTCGACGTTGTCAACATGGAGGGTGCCATTGTTGTCGGAAGCAGTCACGCGCACATGGTGGCCTTCATGGCCCTTCAGCGCATCCTGGTTGTCCACGTTATAGACTTTGTGGCCTTTGTCGGAAACCACAACCAGCTTCTGGCCGGCTTCGGCGCACTTCTTGGCACAATCAGCGTGGGAGGCATTGGAGCCCTTGGCAGCGCACTTTTCATCGCTTACCCATCCGCTGATCTTTTCAGCTTTGGCGCCGGCAGCCTTGTCTTTGGCTACGGAGACGGCTACCAGAAAAGTAAATGCAAGCAGAGTCAACGCAAGTTTCTTCATTATCAGTTCATCTCCTCAGGTCTTTCAGTTTTGAGTTCGGCAGGCACACTGCCACTTTAATTGGTGACACATTGAGTATGGAACGCGGCTGAGGTTGCAGCCTCCAATGTTGTATAACGATTTATGGTGATTGGGCAATCGCAGAGTACATTATAAAGGACGATGGCCTTCAGGACATGCCCTATCTTGCTCACTTCTTGCTGGCAGGGACACTGGATGATTTGCCCGGCAAGGTATAAACGACCTCTCCCGGCCGGGCATAGCGCAGCCTCTCCCGAGCTTCTTTTTCAATGGTTTGCGGATCACTCTTTAAAGCTTTGATTTGCTGTTCCAGGTACTGATTCTGCTGCTGCACAGACTGAATCTGCTGCTGCAACTGGCGGTACTCCTGGCGCTTCTGCTGGTACACCATGAGCCCGTTGGCTCCAAAGACCACATGCCAGGCCACGAAGCAGGCCAGCAGGCCAACGCCGCACGTGGCGAGTTTGCGCCGCGATTGGTAGAACCAGTGAATTGCGTTCTGGAAAATTTTTGGCAGATCCGTTCCTTACTTAAAGATCCAGTCTTTTGCGGCTGAGGAAAGTTTCTTCAAGTCTGCTTCCGACTTCGCCTCTGAGTAAAGCCTGACTACCGGTTCAGTTCCTGAAAGCCGGTAACACACCCAGGAGCCATCCTCGAAGACCAGCTTCAGTCCGTCCGTTCGCACCACCTGCTGCACTTTGCGGCCGGAGAGTTCCACCGGATCAGAGCGCAACTTACCAGTGAACTTCTCTTTCACTTCCGGCGTCAAGCGGAAATTTTCCCGCTGAGGGTAAAAGGAACCAACTTTGTTAAATAGGTCGCGAAGCTGTTGTCCCAGGGATTTGCCCCGGCGCGCTACTGCTTCGCAGCAGAGCAGCCCGGCAAGGATGCCATCTTTTTCAGGAACGTGATAGCGAATCGAGAGTCCGGCGCTCTCTTCCCCGCCAATCGCGATCTTATCAGATTTGATCAGTTCGCCAATGTATTTGAAGCCCACAGGAGTTTCATACAACGGCACATTGTAATGAGCGGCAAGCGCGTTGATCATGTTCGTAGTGGCTACTGACTTCCCTACTCCGTTCTTCCATCCGCGAGTCTCCACCAGGTAATCGAACAGCAGCGCAATAATATAGTTTGGCTGGATGAAAGAGCCGTCTTCGTCGACAATGCCAAAGCGGTCAGCATCGCCGTCCGTCGCTATGCCGATGCGGGCGCCCATGGACTTCATCTTCTTCCGCATCTCATCGAGCAATTCACCATCAGGTTCGGGCGCATGGCCGCCAAACAGAACGTCACGAGTGTCATGCACGGTAGCTACTTCAATGCCTGCTTCACGCAACAGTTGGTCAGGATAGCTGCGGGCCGCGCCCCACAGCGGATCGTAAACCACTTTCAGACCTGAGTTCTTAATAAGAGGCAGGTCGATAATCTCCTTTAAGCGCGCCAGATAGGCAGGCTTAGGATCGATGGTCTCAGGCTCGATCTTGCGCTCCCCAGCGGTTCCGCCAGAATAGTCTCCGTTGACAGGAACCAGGCTTTCAATTTTCTTAGTCGCTTCAGGCAGAGCGGGCGCGCCATCCGGCGTGGAAAATTTAATGCCGTTGTACTCCGGAGGATTATGCGAAGCAGTGAAGTTGATGGCACCGTCGGTCTTGAGGCGCATGACTTCAAAGGCGATGGCCGGAGTAGGAGCCGCCTCAGGGATGATCAGCGGTTGCACACCAAAGCTGCTCAGCACCTGAGCCGCCACTTCCACGAAACGCTCACCCATATAGCGCGGATCGCGGCCAACGATGACTCTTGCTTCGCTGCTTTTTTGTGAGGCCACATAGCGGGCAATGCCGGTCACGGCGCGACGCACGTTGGCAATGGTGAAATCCTCGGCAATGATGGCACGCCATCCGGAGGTGCCAAATTTGATTTGCGCAGTACTCATGTGGGAAGGCACTTTCTTTAGTTGCAGTTATGCTCCACAGGGTTTTGTGGAGAAATGCCTGACAATCAATGTACCGCAAGAATGCAGCTAGCGCGAAGCTGCCAAGACTAGAGACATCTCTTAAATAGCTTGCAAAGATTCTCCCGCGCAGCCGAGGGCGGCTGCGCTCCATAAAGATTTGAATTGGGCGTATAACAGAGTTGATCAAGATGAGCGAAGCGCGCATTGTACTGAGTACCGCAGGGTCTGCCGAAGAGGCCCGCAAGATTGCCCAGGCATTGGTGGAGCGCCGATTGGCTGCCTGCGTGAATATCATTCCGCAAATTGAATCAATTTATCGCTGGCAAGGTAAGGTTGAGAGCGCCACCGAGTGGCTGCTGATAATCAAGACCCAGGCAGCGGCATTCGAGCGCGTGCGGGATGCTATCCGGGAGCTGCACTCATATGATTTACCCGAGTGCGTGATGCTGGAAATTGAGGCCGGCAGCGAGCCTTACCTGAAGTGGATTGCTGAGAACGTTGATTAATCACAGCGTGGCGAGCCACAACCAAAACCTTTTACCGCAAAGGACGCGAAGGCAACAAAAGTAGTTGATGTGTATTGCTGTTCGTCAAATTCTTCTCGACTCACGAAAGATTTATCCCTCGCAGCCGAGGGCGGCTGCGCTCCATAATGATTTTCGTGTTTGGTGCGGCTCTGCTGCGCTGTGGTTTAAGGTTTCCTGGCGTAGATGTTGAGGCGCCAGTAGTCGAGCAGGAAGGGCGGTTTGTCCTGCGAGAACTGCTCCACAATGGGGTCGAGAAAACGGTGGTGCAATTCCTGCGGCAGGCGCTCCAGATAAGGATGCAGCGTGACCGTTGCCTGAAATTGGCGGAATGTCTCGGCATCGGGAAGCTGCGTCGGAGCGATTTCCAGGCCCGTATCGATCTTTATGAATCCGGGACGCTTGAGGCGTTCGAGCGTTGTCTCCGGGTCTGGATACTCCCATACACGCTGCCAGTCCTTGAAATAAGGAGCAAACTCCGGTAAAGCCATCACCTGCTGGGTGCGCTCTCGCAACCGTTTCAGGTTGGGTCCGCCGCCACACTGGGCGAGCAAAAGCCCTCCCGGCCGCAACGCGTGAAACAGGTTTCGAAACAGGCGATCATGATCTTTGATCCAGTGAAAAACGGCAGTACTGAAGATAATGTCGAATTCCTGTTCGGCCGAGAGTTCCAGAAGATCAAGCTGCTGTGTTGTAACCCGTTCTCCAAATGGAAGCAGCGTCTGGCGGGCCCCATCGACCATGTTCTTCGAGGCGTCTACGGCGGTGACCCGCACTCGCGGAAACGATTTCAGAAGTTCGGCGGTGATGCGTCCCGAGCCGCAGCCGGCATCAAGGATGTGCTCATTCCCCCGCAGATATTCCTGCTCCAGCCTGCGCAGGACATTCATTCCCCAGCCAAACTGCGGATCAGACAGGGAGTGATAGGCGGCCGAGTTCCATTCGCGAACGGTCATCTACAAAGATTCAGTTGCAAGGATTCTTCCACGCAGCCGAGGACACCTCCACCCTATTATGCGCAAATGCGGCGCATAATAGGGCCAGGCGACTGCGCTCCATAAGGATTCTGGTTGCATTGTAAGTTGTTTCACAACACCAGGCTAAATCGCCGATAAGGCCTGGTCCAGATCGGCAATGAGGTCATCCACATCTTCAATGCCCACAGAGATGCGCACCAGGCCGTCGGTAAGGCCGATCTTCCTGCGTCCTTCAACGCCCAGAGCGGCATGGGTCATGGTAGCCGGATGGGAAATCAAAGTCTCAACTCCTCCCAGCGATTCAGCCAGGAAGCACACCTGCACCCTGCGCAGCAACTTGTTCGCGTTCTCAAGCGACCCGGTTTCAAAGGTAATCATGGAGCCGAAGCCGCGCATCTGCTTCTTGGCCAGCTTGAATTGGGGATGATCGGGCAATCCGGGATAGAAAACCTTTTTCACTTTGCGATGCTTGTTGAGAAATGCCGCTACCGCACGGCCATTGCTTTCGTGCTTTTCCATACGCACGGCCAGGGTCTTTACACCGCGCAGCACCAGCCAACACTCAAACGGAGAGAGAATGGCCCCCACGGCCTTTTGCAGAAATGCAAGCTTCTCCGCGTGCTCAGGTTTGGTGGCCACAACAACACCGCCAAGACCGTCACTGTGGCCGTTGAGGAACTTGGTAGTGGAGTGCACCACCATATCCGCGCCAAACTCCAGCGGACTCTGCAGATACGGTGACATGAAGGTATTGTCCACGGCCAGTTCAGCGCCGCCATCGTGAGCAATTTTGGCAATCGCCTGAATATCTGTGAGCACCATCAGCGGATTGGTCGGCGTCTCGATCCAGATGATCTTTGTATTCCGCCGCATCGCTTTTTTTACTGCGGCTGGATCGGAGGTATTCACATAGCTGAATTCCACGCCGTAATTGGCAATCACCTGGTTGAAAAGGCGGGGCGTTCCACCGTAAGTGTCGTGCCCGCAGATCAGGTGGTCGCCCTGTTTCAAAAACGCCTGAGTCACGGCAGTCGTCGCCGCCATGCCGCTGCCAAACACGTGCGCTGATCTTCCGCCTTCCACTGCGGCAAGATTCTGCTCGAGCCGCGTACGGGTAGGATTGGAGACGCGCGCGTATTCGTATCCTTTGTTTTTTCCGATCTCTTCCTGCACATACGTCGACGTAAGGAAGATCGGTACAGTCACTGCTCCGGTTGAGGGTTCGGGTTCCTGGCCAACATGGATGGCCGTGGTTGCAAATCCAAGTTCTTTTTTCTTCATAGCTTTAAGCAATCATAGGGACGAATTGCAGCGAAGTAGCACTCAGCACTCAGCCCCTTCACTGCAACGAGAAGGATGGATGCGCGACAATTGTTTGCCTGCTGAAAGTTCCCATGCCTCTCGCGCTTAAGGATCCCCGCGGTTCACTACGCCTTCTTTGAGGTTTTACTAATCTAATGACTAAGTACTCACTGCTGGTTCTACTTCGGCCCGCCTTCGAAGATATTCTTGGACATATAGCGCTCCGCCAAGTCGGGAATTATGGTCACAACCCGCTTGCCCCTGCCGAGTTTTTTCGCTACCTGCAGAGCGGCAAACACGTTCGCTCCGGCGCTCGATCCACCCAGCACGCCTTCCTGGCGGGCCAGTTGCGCCACCATATCAAAAGCATCTTCATCTTTGACCATGATGATTTCGTCGGCCACGCCGGGATCAAATGTTTTCGGAATAAAGCTGGCGCCGATGCCTTCAACCTTATGTTCTCCCGGAGGACCGCCCTGCAGCACTGAGCCCTGGGTCTCTACAGCGACGCAATGAACTTTAGGAAGGTGCTGCTTCAGAAATCGGGCAATGCCGGTGAACGTGCCGCCCGTACCGACTCCGATCACTGCCGCATCAATCCGGCCCTGCATCTGGTCAAAGATTTCCTGAGCTGTGGTTTGCTGGTGAAAATCCGGATTGGCAGGATTTTCAAATTGCAGTGCGGTGAATGATCCGGGGATACCGGCAGAGAGTTCCCTGGCTTTTTTGATTGCGCGTTTCATGCCCTCGGCGTCAGGAGTCCTGATGACTTCTGCGCCGAGGGCACGCATGACCTTGACTTTTTCTTCAGAGAACCTCTCCGGCACACAGACGATCACGCGGTAGCCACGGTTCACGCCGATGAGAGCTAATCCGATGCCGGTATTCCCTGCTGTGGCCTCAACAATCGTGCCGCCAGGTTTCAGGCGTCCTTCGGCTTCGGCACGCTGGATCATACCGATGGCAGCGCGGTCTTTGATGCTGCCGCCGGGGTTCATGTATTCAAGCTTGGCGTAAACGTCCGCGCTGCCTTCTGCCACCAGCCGCCGCAGGTGCAGCATGGGTGTTTGCCCAACGAGTTCAGTGATGTTCTCAGCAATGAGAGGACGGGACATAGGAAACTTCTAAGGGTAACACGGCGAGCATTAACCGGAGCACAGTCTGGCGAGCCACAACCAAAACCTTTTACCGCAGAGGACGCAGAGGACGCAGAGGTAACAAAGGCAGCAAATTAAGTAATGTGTTTCTGAGGGATCACGTCAACACGCAGGCAACTTCGCTCCTGCAAATGCTCTCAGCATAAGCATGCACATACTGTTCTGGCTGCTGGGGGCGGCACTGATCCTTGCAGCCCTTCAGGACCTCTTTCATACACTTTTCCATCCGTCCGCGCGGGGAGACATCAGTGACTGGCTGGCGATGCGGGTGTGGAGAGCATGCCGTACCGGCGGGCGCTCTTTTCTGCAAATGGCCGGACCTACAGCGTTTGCCACCGTGATTCTGTACTGGATGATTTCAGTCTTCCTGGGTTTTGCCTTGATCTACCGCACGCAACTGCCTGAGGGATTCATTTATCTCAGCGGACTGGGCCCGCGTGATTTCGATTCTTTTCTGGCGGCCTGCAATTTGTCGCTGGGCAGCCTCATTACCCTGTCAACCGGTGCGGTCCCCAAAAGCGGATGGGTGCAGTTGCTCATGAATATCGAGGCTGTGTTCGGTTTCGCGATCCTGACCGCCAGCATCTCCTGGATTCTCTCTATCTATCCTGTCCTTGAACACCGGCGCACCCTTGCTCATCAGGCTACGCTGTTGCACTTCGGCGAGATGTCAGAAGGCCGCAGGCTCTCCAGGGTGAGCGACTCCGACCTGCAAACCCTGTTCTTCGGGCTAGGCAGCCAGATCACCACGGCAAGAAACGAACTCAGCCAGTTCCCTATTACGTATTTCTTCTATGAACGTGATATCCAGGGCGCACTTGCCGGCGTACTTCCCTAGCTGGCTGACATCGCGCAGGAAAATGCGCAGCGCAGCGATATTGCCGGTCTCGCGGCTGCTACCCTGGGCGGCGCCATTGACGATTACCTGAAACTTGTAGCCCACTTTTTTCTTGATGAGCCCTTTACTACCCGCGACGCAGCCCTGCGGGAATATGCCAAAGACCAGATGCGCGAGATAGTGCATTCGCCGGATTACCAGCAGAAAGCCGCATGAAGAATTGTGCGGTTGCCGATTGGACTTATCCGGCGATTACCGGCTATGGCATCATAAGCAAATCATGAAGCGGCACATCCTGATCTATGGACTGGCTGGCGGCGTCCTTATCACCCTGCTCAAATGGAGTGAGTACCGCTTCCTGGTAGTGGAGCATTCGCTGGAAATCTATGGCGGGCTGATTGCGATTACTTTCGCAGGAACCGGCATCTGGCTGGGGCTGAAACTGACCAAACCGAAAGAAAAGATTGTCTTCAAGGAAATTCCTGTCCCTGTTTCTCAGCCCTTTTCTCCCAACCAGAGAAAACAGGAAGAATTGGGGCTTACGCCCCGCGAGCTTCAGATTCTGGAGTTGATCGCCTCGGGCCTGAGCAACCGAGAGATTGCCGAGAAGCTGTTTGTAAGCGAGAACACCGTCAAGACCCATTCCAGCCGGGTCTTTGAAAAACTTGGGGCCCGGCGGCGGACACAGGCTGTCCAGATGGGCAAAGAACTTGGCCTGATTCCCTAAAATGTTCACTCCAAAGCATGATTTTCACGTTTTAGCCTAAAATCACCCAAAAGAATGACGACAATTCCTGTGCTGCTCGGGTAAATTTTCGCTCGAAGTTAACTTTTGGACTGGAGGAGTATCACATGCGTAAGACCATTTTGACATTCGGATTGATTTCCGGCGCTATCGTGTCGTTGCTGATGGCCGTCACGGTGCCGTTCGCCGACCGGATCGGCTTCGACAAGGGCGAGATCGTCGGTTACACCACCATCGTGATTTCCTGCCTGCTGATATTTTTCGGTATCCGTTCGTATCGGGACAATGTAGGCGGAGGACAGATCACCTTTGCCAAGGGTTTCCAGGTGGGCATCTCCATCACCCTGATCTCCTGCGTTTGCTATGTGATCACATGGGAGATTCTTTATTACAACTTCCTGCACGGCTTCATGGACAAATATGCGGCCTACATGATCGAAAAAATGAGGACTTCCGGTGCAAGCGCGGCTGCGGTGCAGGCAAAGGTACAGGAAATGCAAAAATACAAAGCTTTGTATGAGAATCCCCTGTACAACGCCGCCCTGACTTTCCTTGAGCCGTTCCCAGTTGGATTGGTCGTCACGCTGCTCTCAGCCGCCATCCTCAGAAAAAAGCCGCAACCACAACCCATGAAGACGGCCCAGATGGTCTAGCGATATGAAGCCCCATCCCTGCAAGCCGGGAAGGATGGGGCCGAGTTTACCGGCTCCCGGCTTGCGCCTGGAGAACTGAAAACAGAATCTTATTTATTTCGGCTGATGTGAGTCCGTTTGATCGTACGCTGTAAGTATTGTCAGGAGTAATATTACAAACAAATTATTTATGTTTCCCTGGAGAGCTTTGGATGAAGAGCCGAATCATTCTTGTCCTACTGGGCATTTTGACAGGAATTGGAGCTGTTGCTATCTGGACTTCCGGAGTGCTGTGGTGGCCTTTACGGACCAAGCCCGCCGCTACAACCACCTCAAACGAAGGAGAAAGCTATAAAGAGAAGCTGGAGCTTTATGGTAAACGCGCCGATGATCTGGAGAGATTGCTGTCACTACTGCTGGCTGGATCAACAATCTACGCGCTGGCCGTGGGCTACAACGCTTATCAACAATCAAAAGACACGACCAAGAAGCTGGAGGATCTGGAAAAAGATCTGAAAGATCTGAAAAGCGAGGCGGAGAAACATATCGAGCAGTTGCAATCGCGCATCACCAGAAGCTTTCCCCTGTTTACTGACCTGGACTTCGCTATCAGCACTACAACCAATAAAATCCTGCGGCTGTTCCCTCACCTGGACTTAAGCGAACAAGTTAATCTCTCAGCGCAGGAGAAGCAGCAGATCCTGTTTTACGAAAAAGCCACGGCGGCTTTTGAATTCTTCGAAACACATTCGCTGCGCGCGGAAATCTCGGGAATCTATCGCGGGCTTGGAAATTTCTATGCGCGCAAGTTCAAGCAGGACTCAGCCGCCAATCCGCAGCCGTCCACGCTACAAGACGACAAAGACCGGGCATTGTTTTATCTGAATTACGCAATTCAACAGGATGACAAGAACTCGAATGCGCTGAATGATCGAGGCTATTTTGCTCTGGAAATCGAGCAGCCTGCCCAGCCTGTAAAAGCAAAAGGGGATTTTCTCAGTAGCTTAAAAGCCAACCCTGAACAACAACGCGCTCGCTACAACCTGGCACTCATTGAGCATCGGGCCGGGAACTTCAATGAAAGCATCAGGATCATTGATCTGGCCCTCGAAAAGAAGAACTGGCAGGAAGAACCTATCCCGGAACGTGTTCCTGATTTGCGATACAACAGGGCATGCTCACTGGCGTGTGCGGCACGCCAGGTTCAAGGCACAAAACAGGATGCGCATCTGGAATCAGCCATGTCTGAGCTGGAAAAAATAGCAACAGCAGCGGCAGCCGATTGGAAAAACATTCACACAGCGTTGGAAGCAGATCTTAAGACAAAGCAGCAGAGAGGGGATGCGGAGGGGGATTTGACATTACTGTTGCATGAACAAACCCTAACCACCCGATTGAAGAACGTCAGGGATCAGATTGCAGCAAAAGCCTGATACAGCTTACCGTTAGTGAGGAATACCAGCCATTCGGATCTCCTTTACTTTTAAAAGCTTACTAGCTTTGTAGCCCCTGGTCAACCACCCATTCAAGGGGAATCTACCCCTGAAGATTAGGATTCATTTTCATCAGTGGTGGTTGGCAGCTTATTCGGCTGCCAAACCACTCTTAACCCATTACTGCACGGTGCTCAGCATACGTTCGCGGGTTTCTTCGTCCTGCTGTTCCTCATGGCGTGAAGCAGGCAAGGAGATTTCCAGTGCCTCTTCGATCATGGTCACATAATGGACGCTTAACCCATCCAACTGTTCGAGCGTGAGGTCTTCTTCCACGTTCACGCGGTTCTCAGCGGGCAGGATCACATCTTTCACACCTGCACGTTTGGCTGCCAGCACTTTCTCTTTAATGCCACCCACGGGCAGCACGTTGCCGCTCAGGGTGATCTCGCCGGTCATCGCGGTCAGCGGACGGACTGACTTATCCGTCAGCAGCGAAACCAGCGCGGTGGCCATAGTCACACCGGCTGAAGGGCCATCTTTCGGAATGGCGCCCGCAGGCACATGGATGTGAATGTCATGGTCTTTGAAGAAATCCTCACTGATCTCCAGTTTGAGCGCGTTGGAGCGCACCCACGTGAGAGCAGCCTGCATGGATTCCTGCATGACCTGTCCAAGCTGGCCGGTCATGGTGAAGCCGCCTTTGCCTTTCATCTTGTTGGCTTCCACGAACAGCACATCGCCACCGGCGGGAGTCCAAGCCAGGCCCACGGCAACTCCGGAGCGCTTGGTGCGCTCGGCAATCTCGGTGTCCAGGCGAATCTTGATACCGCCCAGGAACTCCTGAATCACTTCACGGGTCACCACCAGCTTATCGGTCTTGCCTTCGGCGATACGGCGCGCCTGCTTGCGGCAGATGGTGCCGATATTGCGCTCCAGGCTGCGCACTCCGGCTTCACGAGTATAGTGCCGGGTGATGAAGCGCACGGCGTCTTCCTGAATCTCAATCTGTTCCGGCTTCAAACCGTTCTCTTCAATCTGCCGCGGAACCAGGTAGCGCTCTGCGATGTGGGCCTTGTCGTCTTCGGTGTAGCCCTGAAGCTCGATGATCTCCATACGGTCACGCAACGGATCGGGAATGGTATCGAGCATGTTAGCGGTACAGATGAACAACACCTTGGAGAGATCAAAGGGCACATCCAGGTAGTTGTCACGGAACGTGGAGTTCTGCTCGGGATCCAGGGTCTCCAGCAGGGCTGAAGATGGATCGCCACGGAAATCGCGTCCCAGCTTGTCTACCTCGTCGAGCACGAAGACCGGATCATTGGTCTCCGCACGGCGAATACCCTGGATGATCTGTCCGGGCAAGGCACCGATGTAGGTACGGCGATGTCCGCGAATCTCGGCTTCATCATGCACGCCACCCAGCGAGAGGCGCACAAATTTGCGCTCCAATGCGCGGGCAATGCTGCGTCCCAGCGAGGTCTTACCGACACCCGGAGGTCCGACGAAGCAGAGGATCGGCCCTTTCATGCTCGGCTTGAGCCGGCGCACGGAGAGATAATCGAGAATGCGATCTTTCACCTTTTTCAGGTCATAGTGATCCGCTTCCAGCACCTCATGAGCCTTACTGATGTCCACTTCAACGCCGCTGGATTTGGCCCAGGGCAACACCGCCAGCCATTCAATGTAGTTGCGGGTGACCGAATAATCGGCAGCCATGGGAGACATGCGAGAGAGGCGGGTCAGCTCTTTGAGCGCGTCCTTCTTCACATCTTCAGGCATGCCTGCAGCTTCAATTTTTTGCCGCAATTCTTCGGTGTCGCGTTGCGCTTCATCCTGCTCGCCCAGTTCTTTCTGGATGGCCTTCATCTGCTCGCGCAGATAGTATTCGCGCTGCGACTGCTGCACCTGATCCTGGACTTCCGTCTGGATCTTATTGCGCAACTGCTGTACTTCCAGCTCTTTCGCCAGGTGCCGATTGATCGCTAACAGTCGGCGATGAACGTCTGAAGTCTCCAGAATCTCCTGCTTATCCTTGGTAGAAAGGAAGGGCAGCGAGGAGGCGACAAAATCCACCAGGCGACCCGGCTCTTCAATGTTGATGGCTACCGTCTGCAGCTCATCCGAGAGAGTGGGAGAACCAGCCACAATCTGCTGGAACAGGGTAAGCACATTGCGCTGCAAGGCCTCGATTTCCGGCGAGGTCTCAGGCTCGTTGTCAGCAATATTCTCTACGTGCGCCCGCAGGAAGGGGGTGAGTTGCGTGAATTCCTGGAGTTTGGCCCGGTTCAGTCCTTCAGTGAAGACAAATAGACTCTGATTGGGCATCTTGACGACCTTGTGAACGGTCGCCAGAGTCCCAATGCTGAAAAGATCGGTGGGTTGGGGAGAGTCTACGCGCGCTTCACGTTGCGCGACCACAAGAATGGTCTTTTCCTCGCCCAGCGAGTTGATAAGTTGAATGGAACTTTCCCGGCCAACGGTCAATGGTAGGACCGCATGGGGAAACAGAACCGTATCACGAACCGGTAACACCGGCAGGCCCTTTTTCCCTATATCGATAGTCTGCTGTGCATCCGGCGTCGTATTTTCAGTCGTTGTATTACGCGTTTCTGACGCCATATTTAATCCTTGATAATAATACGCTCACATATTGATGACGTGAGGCATATTAAAGATGCAACGTCTGCTACGCCGTCCTCAATTGCAGGTGGCGGATTGTAAATGAAGGCTACCTGCCCGGCAATGTTATTTGGCCCGGGGGTCAGGGCAATCGCATTTGAAATTGGGCTGAACCACGATTGCCACTTACATATGGATCTGGCAGGCATGAAGTTTCTCGTAGGAGGGATTTCATGCCGAGCAAAGAAACGCTGGAGCAGTTTGGTTCTTGTTGGGAAGGGCTGGAGGATCCGCGCAACGGG
>QHVI01000150.1 GCA_003223515.1 Candidatus Angelobacter sp. Gp1-AA117 | reverse complement strand
CCACATCGACCAAAAAACGCGCCAGATGTTTTTCTGGCAACCAGTCGTGCAGTGAGGGTGGCAGCAGCAGATTTTGATCCAAATCGTCTGGACGGAAGCACTTTCCCATGCCCCATCCTAACCCCACTTCTGCTCTTCAACACATGTCTTATGAGATTCCCCAAGATCTATTCCCGACACACTCCTAGTCAATGCGGATTTCTCGCCTGCGGCTCGAAAATGGTTATTATCAACAGGCTGGGACTGCAATTGGATTGACTTTACTTGCTGGTTATATCCGCAGCAATGCAAAAGAATGGGGCAAAGTGTGTGGATGGGTGTGGGAAAGTGGAAAACAGCGGAAGACAAAGCTTACCGCTGATGACGCTGATTGCACTGATTTGCGCAGATAACTCTGTTTATCGGCGTTGATCTGCGATATCAGCGTCAAGCGGTAAGCTTTTGTTTTGGCTAAGGGCCAACGGCCAAGGGCTTCTATAATTCCAGTATGAAATTACGGGCATTGGTTATCGCTCTGCTGCTGTTGGTCCCCTTCACGATTCATGCACAAACGAATGCACAGCATGGCTACTGTGATGTGCAGGGCGGGAAGATTTATTACGAAGTGGCAGGGCAGGGGCATCCGCTGGTTCTGATTCATGGCGGGCAGCTTGACCGGCGCATGTGGGATGAACAATTCCAGTTCTTTGCCTCCAGGTACAAGGTCATCCGCTATGACGTGCGCGGTTTCGGCCAGTCTCCGGCGGCAAACAAGCCTTTCTCGCAGAGTGAAGACCTGGCGACGGTGCTGAAATGCGCTAAGGCCGACAAGGCTTATGTGGTTGGGCTGTCACTGGGTGGCCGCATTGCGATTGATTTCACCCTGGCGCATCCGGAAATGGTGGACGCATTGATTCCGGTTGCTCCTGGGCTGAGCGGGTTCAACCTTCCCAATGATCCTAATGAGATCGCGATTCTGAAGGCTGCGCAGGCAGGAGATTTCCAGAAAGCCACCGATCTGTGGCTGCAGAGCGGCTACATGGCCCCGGCAATGAAGGACCCGCAGATCGCACCCAAGCTTCGCCAGTTGGCGCTGGACAACGCTCACCAGGAACTCGACAACTTCGCGCTCAACAAAGATATTTTCAACTCGGCGATTGAGCATCTGCCTGAAATCAAAGTCCCTACCCTGATCATTGTAGGCAGCGCCGACGTGCGGGGCATCCACCAGATCACTGGACTGCTGCGCGCCCGGATTCCTCATTCCCAGGAAACAGTGATCCAGGGCGCCGGGCACATGATCAACATGGAACGGCCGCAGGAGTTTAACAGCATAGTGCTGGAGTTCCTGGAGAAGCAGCCAGCCGTTCCCATGGAAAGGCGCTAAAACTTTACCGCTGAATACGCTGATTCTCAGGCGGCGCGGGCTTTGCTGATGTAGCCGTCTTTGCACTGCTGGGAGCAGAGATGGATGGCGCCGAGTTCGAGGACGCGGGAGTTGTCCCAGCGGTTCAGGAAGCGAAGAGACCGCTGCAAGGCGTTGGCATTCTCCACTTCAAGATCGTAGCCGAGTATCCATTTATCCTCTGCAATCCGGGTATCCGGGTCAGGACGGACTTTTCCGCAAACGTCGCAGGTGATCTTTACCATGATGCAGCTCTCCTCGTTTTTTGGCCAGACAGATAATCAGATGACATTGTGGGGGAAGGGGTTGATTGCTTTGACTGAGGGCTAAGGGCCAAGACTAATGGCTTTCTTCCCCTGCTGCTCTCTTCTGGCCCTCACCGATAACCTGACGGGCGGTGGCGGCGTTTGACCAGTCGGCAATTTCGGTTTTCTTGCCTTCGAGACTTTTATAGACAGAAAAGAAATGCTCTATCTCGCGCAGCAGATGGGGGAAGACCTGTGAAGAATCCTTAACAGCGCTGTAGACCGGATCGCTGCTGACCACGCACAGAATTTTTTCATCATCTTTGCCCTGATCGATCATGCGCAGCACGCCGATGGGGCGCACTTCCATCACGCATCCGGTGAAGCTTGGCTTATCAACCAGTACCAGGATATCCAGCGGATCGCCGTCATTGCCGAGTGTGCTGGGGATGAATCCGTAATCGCCGGGATAATGCACAGGCGAGTGCAGAGTGCGGTCAAGACGGAAGACGTGCAGTTGCTTGTCGTACTCGTATTTATTTACCGAACCCTGGGGGATTTCGATTACGGCATTGACGATATCGGGGGCATGGTCGCCGATGGGGAGCTTTGTGTAGTCAGGCATCCATTCGATTTAACCGCAAAGGACGCTAAGGACGCAAAGGAGGACCGCGTGCTGGATAGACGAAATTAGAAAGAATTGTAACGGATTGGATTGTTTTATCACTATTCAACGGGAGTTGCCTGTCCTTTGTGAGGTGAACAAATGAAATGGATGCTTCCACTGCTTCTGGCCCTTGTCTCTTGCGTGGCAGTTTGCCAGGAATGCACGAGCTATGTGATTGTGAATGCTTTCGACCACAAGACAACCATGAATCTCAACAGCCTCAGGGCCGAAAATCTTGAAGCGCGGCTGGGCACGACGGCCTTGCCTGTTGTCAGCGCAGAGCCTATCAGCAGGAACCGGATTCTGTTTCTAGTCGAAATCAGCGGGAACGATGAAGACCGCAGAATCTCGCAGATGCTGAGCGATGCAGTCAACGTTGCAAGGCAGGCTCCGGACGGCCAGCCTATAGCTTTTGGAATATTTGCGGAGAAGGCGCTGTTTACTGACGCATTCTTCCCGAACGCACAGCAGCGCAAGACGAGCATCGACGCGATTACAGCCCAGGCAAAATCACTGGGCAAGCATACCGCGCTTTATGATGCACTGCATGAAGGCCTGGCGCTCTTCGGTGCACAGCAACCTGGAGACACCCTCCTGCTGATGAGTGATGGGGTTGACAATCGAAGCAAGCGGTCAGATGGCGACCTGGAAAAAGAATTTTTCATCCAGGGGGTCCGGCTGTGGATTGTGCCAAGGCCACAATCCACTCTGGTCACAAACCCATATCTTAAATTTAATTCCTACCGGGACAATATGAGTTGGAGAGCAACTCCTGGAAGGAGGTCCCTCATGGCGCTGGCGAGCGAGACCGGAGGCGGGTTCCTCCGGTTTCCGAGTCCACTGTGGCTTGATGCTGCATCGGCGGGATTCGTGGTAGGAGTAAAGCCACCAGCAGATTTGAACAAGCCTAAGCCGTGGAAACTCGAAGCGCGGAAATCTTCGGACTGGGCCAATGGCAAACCTGACCTCTGGTACCCAAGCCAACTGCCTCCTTGTAGTGGGAAGTAAAGTCCTGCTCAAGAAATCCTCGTGAAGGTAGGGCTCCCCTCTCCCGCTTGGCGGGATCAGGACAAACGAAAAAAGCCGCGTCCTGAATGGACGCGGCTTTCTGTGGACGGAGAAAGTTACTTTTCGCCTTCGGTGTTGCCGGCTTGTTCGGCTGCGGCGGCCTGGTCGGCTTCCATCTGCTTCTGGATTTCTTCCTTGCGCTTGGCGCGGACTTCAGCGCGCTTCTCACGCTTCTTCTCGATGAATTTCTCGCTGCCCAGCAACTCAATGAAGCATGTAGCTGCGCCGTCACCCTTGCGGAAGCCCTTATGGATGATGCGCAGGTAGCCGCCGTTGCGGTCGCCAAAACGCGGAGCCACGGTGTCAAACAGGCGGTCCACTGATGCGCGCGTCATGAGATAGCCGAGGGCCAGGCGGCGCGCGGAAAGATCTCCGCGCTTGCCCAGGGTGATCATCTTTTCCACGTGGGGACGCATGGCCTTGGCTTTGGCCGGAGTGGTTTCGATGCGCTCTTCCATGATGAGCGAGGTAACCAGGTTGCGCAGCAGTGCACGGCGATGGCTGGTGTTACGTCCGAGTTTCTTGGTTGCAATTTGATGGCGCATGGCCTTAATCCTTCATCTGGTAATTGCGTAATTGGTAATTGCCAAATTCGCATCTGCCATCAGCTACTAGCTTTTAGCTACTAGCTTCTAGCTAAAACTTGTTTCACCAGCAGCTAGTAGCTAGCAGCCAGTAGCTCACCTGGAAACCGGATCAGCAGATGACCTGATGACCCTGATTTCCCGATGAACCGATATCAGTATTCCTGGCCGTCGCCGGTGCCGATCGGGCCGCCTATGCTGAGGGCCGAGGGCAACTGGCTGGTGGGGCCGGGAACGGCATTGCCGTGCTCGTCAATCTTCATTCCGAGCGAGAGACCCATGGAAGCCAGGATCTCCTTGATCTCGTTCAGCGACTTGCGGCCGAAGTTCTTGGTCTTGAGCATTTCGGCTTCGGTCTTCTGCACGAGTTCGCCAATGGACTGAATGTTGGCGTTCTTCAGGCAGTTGTAGCTGCGCACGGAGAGTTCCAGCTCTTCCACGGAACGGTTGAGGTTCTCGTTTTTGATCTGGGGCTTTTCTTCGCGGCTCGATTCGGCCTCAAGTTCCTCTTCAAAGTTGATGAAGATGGTCATGTGGTCTTTGAGCAGCTTAGCCGCCAGGCCGAGCGCGTCGGCAGGAGCGATGGAGCCGTTAGTCCAGATTTCGATATCGAGCTTGTCGTAATCGGTGATCTGGCCGAGACGGGCAGCTTCAACGGTGTAATTCACTTTGCGCACGGGTGAGTGCACGGAATCAATGGGAATGAATCCCAGGCCGAGATCGTCCTCGAAGTTCTTGTCGGCAGAGACGTAACCGCGGCCGCGCTTAAGGCGCATTTCCATGTCGAGCTTGCCGCCTTCAGAGACCGTGGCGATGTAGACGTTCTTGTCGAGCACTTCGACGTCGGCATCGGCTTCGATCATGCCGGAGGTGATGACTCCGGGCTGATCGGTCTTCAGGTAGATGGCTTTGGGGCCGTCACCTGCGAGCTTGAAGGGAATCTGCTTCAGGTTGAGGATGATGTCGGTGGCGTCTTCCACCACGCCGGGGATGGACTGAAACTCGTGCAGCACGCCTTCGATCTTTACGGCGGTAACGGCTGCGCCTTCAATGGAAGAGAGCAGCACGCGCCGCAGGGCGTTGCCGATGGTGGTTCCGAATCCGCGTTCAAACGGCTGCGCGTAAAAGCGGCCGTATTTGTCAGTCAATGTCTCGGTATCAGTCGCGAGACGCTTAGGTTTTTGAAAACCTCTCCAGAGAGCCATTTCTTTTTCCCTTTCAATTCCGCTCCGTTTGGCGCTTCGTTGGTAACGAAGGCTGGTCTGGTGCGGGCAATTGCCTGGAAGCTTCTAGCTGCTGGCTATTAGCTCCTGGCTAAACCCACCAAGGCTAAAGCCTTGATGATTTCTGTCTTGTAACGTGGGCCTGAAGGCCCGCTCTTCCACCACAGAAACTTCAGTCGTCCGGCTAAAGCCGGACGCAAATTACTTTCTCTTCAACCCCGGCACTCCGCTACGCTTCATCCGGGCTACTTTCATTCGTCCCTTCGGGACTCTAATTATCTTCGGACTTACTAGCAGCTAGTAGCTACTAGCTAGCAGCTATTTGCTGTACAGTTCGACGATCAACTGCTCGTTGACGGGCAGGTTGATATCTTCGCGCTTGGGCAGGTTCAACACCCGGCCTTTCAGGTTATCGCGATCAACCTCAAGCCAGTTCGCAACCGGCTGATGGCTGGCGTATTCGCGCGCGACCTCAACCACGGTGAACTTCTTGGCCTTGTCGCGCACCTGGATTTCGTCGCCGGTATTCACCTGGTATGACGGGATGTTCACGCGGCGCCCATTCACATCAATGTGGCCATGGCGGACAATCTGCCGGGCCTGGCGGCGCGAGATGGCAAAGCCGAGGCGGTAGACAACATTGTCCAGACGGCGCTCAAGCTGCTGCAGGAGCAGTTCGCCGGTGACGCCGGGCTTGCGCGCGGCTTTCTCAAAGTAGTTGCGGAACTGGGTTTCCAGCGTGAAGTAGATGCGCTTGGTCTTCTGCTTTTCGCGGAGTTGCAGGCCGTATCCTACGACCTTGGCCTTGCGGTCCTTGCCATGCTGGCCAGGAGCAAAGTTGCGCTTTTCCACTGGGCACTTGTCAGTGAAGCACTTGGGCCCTTTCAGAAACAGTTTCATGCCTTCGCGACGGCAAAGGCGGCATACAGCATCTTTATATCTTGCCATTTTCTCCTCTTAACATCAGTGTCGATCGGTTTACAGGATGGTGTTCCCTTCGTCCCGATCCGGAATGCAGCTACTAGCTTCTGGCTCCTAGCTGCGAGTTTGTGTCGCCCCTACGGGGCTCCCACATTTTGTCTTACATCAATCCCGGCGCTTACGCACCGGACTAACTTGTTTCGCCGCTACGCGGCGTGAACCACGTATATCTCACTCTCGTCTCTTCCGCCATCAGCTTCCCACCAACCGCATTAGCTAGAAGCTAGAACCTAGCGGCTAGAAACTAGCAGCTACACTCTGCGGCGCTTGGGTGGGCGGCAGCCGTTGTGGGGAATTGGAGTTACGTCCTTGATGGAGCGGACTTCGATTCCGGTAGCGGCCAGGGCGCGGATCGCGGATTCGCGTCCGGAGCCGGGACCGTTCACGCGCACATCGAGAGCGCGGACGCCATGTTCACGCGCCTGGTTGGCGGCGTTCATTGCGGCCTGCTGCGCGGCAAACGGGGTGCCCTTACGGGAGCCACGGAAGCCCAGCGAGCCGGCGCTCTTCCAGGAGAGTGTGCGGCCTTCGCCGTCAGTGATGGTCACAATGGTGTTATTGAAGGAGGCCTGCACGTAAGCGATGCCGTGCGGAACATTCTTGCGCTCCTTCTTCTTGAAAACCTTCTTTTTGCCTTTGGCGCCGGTTGTTCCCGCGCCCGCTGCTGCTTTTGCCATCTTGTGTCCTCTTGGATTGCAGTGGCCAGGGGATTCATCCTCTGTCCAGCAGCAATCTGATTTCGGCTTTGGCTGCTAGCTTCCAGCCACTAGCTTCTAGTAAACCGCCGGGGCTAAAAGCCCGAAATAACGTCCTTCTGCAACGCGGGCCTGAAGGCCCGTTCTCTTACTAGCAGCTAGAAGCTAGCGGCTAGTAGCTGTTCCTATGTCTTAGCTGCGGCCTTCTTCTTATTGGCCACGGTGCCTTTGCGCGGACCTTTGCGGGTGCGCGCGTTGGTGTGCGTGCGCTGTCCGCGGACCGGCAGGTTACGGCGATGGCGGAAGCCACGATACGAGCCGATTTCGATCAGCCGCTTGATGTGCATGGAGATGTCTTTGCGCAGATCACCTTCCACGCCGCCCTCGTTTTCAATGGTCTGGCGGATGCGGTTGACCTCGTCTTCATTGAGGTCCTGCACCTTCTTCATATGCTCCACGTTTGCAGTGGAGAGAATCCGGCGGGAACGCGCGTTGCCGATGCCGTAGATATAAGTCAGCGCGATGTCCACGTGCTTGTTACGCGGAAGATCGACGCCTGCAATACGAGCCATGTATCTGTTCTCCTGAAGCTTACTGGACCAAACCTGTCTCGACCCGGCCCAGTTCAACCCTGATTTGGTAAATGGGTAAATTGGTCATTGGGTAAATGAACCCAGGTGCCCGTTACCCCTGCCGCTGTTTATGTTTCGCGTTCTCGCAAATCACGCGCACCACGCCTTTGCGGTGCACGATCTTGCACTTGTCACAAATCTTCTTTACTGAAGCCCTGACCTTCATGATTCTTCTCTCTAAAGTCTCGCAGCCCCTGCATTTCCGGCTCCGAGATAATCCGTTTCAGATTTGGTAATTGAGTCATTTGGCAAGTGGGTAAATTACCCAATTACTAAATTACCCATTTACCCAATTTCTGCCTCCGCAGAGGCTCTGCCAACCGCAATCCTGCTGATGCCGAATTGCATTATTTATATCGATACACAATACGGCCACGTGTCAGGTCATACGGTGAGAGTTCCACCGCGACCTTGTCGCCGGGGAGAATGCGGATAAAGTTTTTACGCATTCTGCCGGAGACGTGCGCGAGCACCTGATGTTTATTTTCCAGTTCCACCCGGAACATGGCATTGGGCAGCGGCTCGATAACCGTTGCCATGACTTCTATCGCGTCTTCTTTGCTCACCTAGCTCCTGAAAAAGCAGCTATTAGCTCTTAGCTATTAGCTCTTAGCTTGATCTTCCCGGTGCGAAGCACCGTCTTGACAGCAAACATTTACTCCAGCGCAAACTCTCTTCTACTCGGTCAGAACCAGTGGGCCGTTTCTGGTTACGGCTACGCAGTGTTCGAAGTGGGCGCTGTAGCTGCCGTCCACTGTCACTGCGGTCCACTTATCGCCGAGCACCCTGGCTTCGGGCTTGCCGATGTTTACCATCGGCTCAATCGCGAGGACCATGCCTTCGCGCAGCCTTGTTCCGTGTCCACGAACACCGTAATTAGGAACCTGCGGCTCTTCGTGAAGCCGGGTTCCGATTCCGTGTCCGACAAACTCACGGACTACGCTGAAGCCGTTGGACTCGACATATTCCTGTACGGCAGCGCCGACATCGCCCACGGTCTTGCCCAGCCGGACTTCCTGAATGGCTTTCTTCAGCGAGGTCTCCGTGACCTCCAAAAGCTTCTTCAGCTCCGGCGCAATGGTGTTGCCTACCGGGACCGTAATCGCCGAATCCCCATAGTAGCCATCGAGCACCACGCCACAATCAATAGAGACGATATCGCCTTCCTTGAGCACCCGTTTTTCCGACGGGATGCCGTGGATGATCTCGTTATTCACCGATGTACAAAGAACGCAGGGATAGTCGTAATATCCCTTGAACGCGGGCTTTGCTCCGAGTTCATGAATCTTTTCTTCCGCCACGCGCTCCAGATCCATGGTGGAGACGCCGGGAGCAACCAGGGCCTTCACGGTTTCGAGCACCTGGCCTACAATGCGGCCACTACGCCGCATCTTCTCCAGTTCAGTCTGTGACTTGCAGTTAATCATTGCTTCCCGCCTGCACAGCAGGCCTCTCAATGAGCTTAAGAATCTGCTCAGTCACCTGGTTAGCCGGAAGCTCACCATTCACTTCATGCAAACGGCCCTGCCGGCGGTAGTACTCCACCAAGGGCAAAGTCCGGCGCTCGTATTCCTTCAAACGCTCAGAGATGACCTCTTCTTTGTCATCTTTACGCTGGATGAGCGAGGCACCCTCAACGTCGCAAACATGATCGACGCGGGGCGGCTGAGAATAGACGTTATAAATTCGTCCACAGGCGGGACAAGAACGCCTTCCGGTAAGCCGTTGCAGTAATTGATTATACCCGACCTGAATATTGATCACAACCGGCGGCAACTTGCGCCTGCCGAAGGTGCGCGAATCGAGATACTTGTCCAGCCACTCGGCCTGGGCCACAGTCCGGGGGAACCCGTCGAGGATATAACCCCGTTCGCAGTCCTTCTGGGCCAGCCGGTCAGCCACCATGCCGGAAACCAGTTGATCTGAAACCAGTTCGCCACGCTCCATGACTACCCTGGCCTGCTTTCCCAGTTCGGTGCCACGGGCCACGTTGTCCCGCAGGATATCACCGGTGGAAATCTGCGGGATGCCATACCGATGAACGATGAGCTTGGCCTGGGTACCCTTTCCGGCGCCTGGCGCGCCGAGCAAGGCAATCGGCCCTACAACCGCGTCAGTAGCAGCAGTGGCGGGCACAAGTCTTACCAGATCCTCCGACCGCGGATGCGTCCGCTGCGGGGAGTAAAGCCTTCATAGTGCCGCATGATGAGCTGCGACTCTATCTGGTTCACCGTATCCATGGCTACGCCGACCACGATCAGCAGCGAGGTGCCCCCAAAGTAGAAGGTGACCCCCAGGCCGTTGAGAATCCAGTTGGGCGTGATGCGATCAAAGATTCCTCCACCCAGCCATACAGGAAGATGATTGATGTGCAGTCCGGCGATCATCCATTCAGGAATGAGCGAGATCAGGATCAGGTAGAGACCACCGATGAAGGTGATATGCGTGAGCACCTGATTGATGAAGTCGCGGGTACGATGACCGGGACGGATGCCGGGAATGAACCCGCCATACTTGCGCATGTTGTCAGCCACGTCTGCAGGGTTGAAGACGATGGAAACGTAGAAATAGGCAAAGAAGACGATGCCCACACAATAGAGCAGCGTGTAGAGCGGCTCACCCCATTTCAGGGAGTTGAAGGTGTCCTGGATCCAGCGGTGGTTCTTTACCACGCTGGCGTAACTCAACATCTGCGGGATGCTGAGCAGCGATGACGCAAAGATCACCGGCATCACGCCCCCGGAGTTTACACGCAGGGGCAGGTGCGTGGCTTGTCCGCCCATGATGCGGCGGCCTACGACGCGCTTGGCGTACTGCACAGGAATGCGGCGCTCACCGCGTTCCATGAAGACAATGAAGGCCACCACCGCGACCATGACGATGACCAGAACAGCAAGAGCAACGGGCGTAAGCGCGCCCCAGGCACCCGTCCGCGCCTTGCCATAAAGATCTTCAATGGCGCGTGGGAGTCCCACCACGATACCGGCAAAGATCAGCAGCGACATGCCGTTGCCGACGCCGCGCTCGGTGATCTGCTCGCCCAGCCACATGATGAAGACGCTGCCGGTCGTAAGCGTGATGATGGTCATCAGAATGAACGCCGGGCCGGAATTCATGACGAAACCCTGGCTCTGGAGCGTCCACGCAATGCCGAGGCCCTGCATTGCTGACAGGATGAAGGCATAGAAGCCAAGCAGGCCGCCGGACTGTCCCTTGAAGGCATCTGCAAGGCGCGCCGTATCGATACCCGGCGTGGGAATATGCGAACCCAGACGGTACACAGCCAGCATCGCCAGCGTAAAGAGCACACGCTTGCGAAGATCAGGCACTCGGAAGATGTTTGTAAATTTTTCCAGCATCTCGGTTACTTCTTCTGCTTCTTGTTTTCCTGCTTGCTTTCCGGTTTCCGGGTTTTGCCGTTCTGCGGGGCAGCGCCGCCGATCAGTTCAGCTTTTCCGCCGGCCCTGGTGATCTTTTCCTGGGCCGACTTGGAGAATTTATGGGCCTGAATATTGATGGCTGACTTCAACTCGCCATCGCCCAGCACCTTGACCAGATCATTCTTACGCGCCAGGCCATGATTTACCAGCACTTCGTGAGTAATATTCTGTTCGCCCAGTTCCGCCAGCCGGTCAAGATTGATGATGGCGTATTCCGTGCGGAAAATATTGGTGAAGCCGCGCTTGGGCAGACGGCGATGCAGCGGCATCTGGCCGCCTTCAAAGCCGCGCATGAGGCGCGAACCGGAGCGTGATCTCTGGCCTTTGTGTCCGCGGGTTGAGGTCTTGCCCATGCCGCTGCCCATGCCGCGTCCAACGCGCTTGCGATTGGCAGTGGCTCCCTTGGGAGGACGTAAGGTCGATAGATTCGTTGGCATTGTTTTCCTTCTGTCGCAGCCATTGAATATGGCTACTCGGTTGCCCTGAGTTCATTGGGTAATTGAGTAATTTGGTAATTGATTTGTTGCGCTGGTTTTCAATGACCCAATTAACAAATTACTCAATTACCCATTCGGTTTACTCCACTACCTGCACCAGGTGCGGGATCTTCGCGATCATTCCGCGAACGGAAGGCGTGTCTTCCCTTTCGACTACCTGGTTCAGCCGGGTGAAGCCCAGCCCTTTTACTACGAGCTTGTGTTTTTTCGGTGTACAGATCTTGGAACGAACATACTTGATGTGAATTGTCTTCTTCGCTGCCGTCATTTGTTTACAACTCCTGAGCGGACTTGCCGCGCATGCTGGCGACTTCTTCACGGTCGCGCAGCTTCTGCAAGGCATCAAAAGTGGCCTTGATCACGTTATGCGGGTTGGCCGTGCCAATGGATTTTGTCAATACGTTCTGAACGCCGGCTGAGGTCATGACCGCGCGCACCGCTCCACCGGCAATCACGCCGGTTCCTTCAGGGGCGGGCTTGAGCAGCACCATGCCGGAACCAAAGCGCCCGAGCACGGTATGAGGAATGGAGTTCTGCGTAAGGTTCACCTTCATCAGGTTTTTCTTGGCAGATTCAATGCCCTTGCGGATGGCCTGCGGCACTTCCTTGGCCTTGCCGGAGCCGAAGCCGACCACGCCGGCAGCGGGGTCGCCCACGACCACCAGCGCGGCAAATGACATGTTCTTGCCGCCTTTGACCACCTTGGTCACACGGTTAATGGCAACTACCTGGTCCTTCAACTGGTAGCTGCCGGCATCGAGTTTCTTTTTGATTGCTGTTGTCGCCATTAGAACTCCAGACCTGCTTCGCGGGCCGCTTCGGCCAGCGCCTTGATGCGTCCGTGATAAAGATAGCCACCACGGTCAAATACAACTTTCTTGATGCCTTTTTCCTGGGCGCGCTGGGCGATGAGCTTGCCAATTTCCTTGGCGCTGGCCACGTTGCCGCCGGTGCGCTTCTGCCCCTTCGTGCCGCCCTGTGCGGTGCTGGCCGAGGCGATGGTCACGCCCCTGGCATCATCAATCACCTGCACGTAAATGTGGTTCAGCGAACGATAGACGTTCAGGCGCGGGCGCCCGGAAGTGCCTTCCATGCGCGCGCGAATACGTTCGTGAATCCGCTTGCGAACCTTGTCTTTTGAAATCTCAGGAATCATTTTCGTTACCCTTTGCTTCGTACCGCCCCAGGCTGCACGATCAAGTTTGCAATCTTGTTTTATTTGAGAATTGGTAATTCCAAAATTTAAAAAAAACAACTCGCGCAAATTACCAAATTACAAATTACGCAATCTATTTCGCTCCGGTCTTGCCGACCTTCTTCTTCAGTCTCTCGCCGGCGAAACGCACACCCTTCTGCTTGTACGGGTCGGGTGGACGCAGGGCACGCATATCCGCGGCAACCTGGCCGACCTTCTGGCGGTCAATGCCGCTCACGGTCAGACGCGTCTGCTTGGGATCGAGAGCTACGGTGACGCCGGTGGGCAGCGGGAACTCAATGGGATGTGAAAAACCCAGAGTGAACACCACAGTATTCTTGCCCTTCAGCTCGGCGCGATAGCCGATACCGACGATTTCCAACTCGCGTGTCCAGCCTTTGGTTACGCCTTCAACAGCGTTGTTCACCAGGGCGCGCACCAGGCCGTGAATGGCGGCCTTGTCGTCATTCTCGCGAGTGACGTGGATGTGGCCGTCTACCGGCTGCAGTTTCACGCCGCCGGGCAGGTGAGTTTGCACCTGGCCCTTGGGGCCCTGCACCACAACGGTGTTGCCCTTCACTTCAAATTTCACTCCCTGCGGGAGCGGGATCAGTTTCTTTCCGATACGGGACATTGTGTGAATCCTTGTCTAGGTGAGTCCCTCGATTGCGTTAACAATCAAGTTCCACAACTGGTTCTCGTTAGCTACTGGCTTCTAGCTGCTAGCTCCAGGGCTAAAGCCCCGGTTTTTGATCTCTCTTAACGCAGGCCTGAAGGCCTGCTCTTCCACCACTAGCAGCTAGTAGCTAGCGGCTAGTAGCTGCCTTACCACACTTCGCAGAGAATTTCGCCGCCCACGCCCTGCTTGCGGGCCTGGCGTCCGGTCATCACTCCCTTGGGAGTGGTGAGGATGTTGATGCCCAATCCACCGAGTACGCGGGGGATATCGCTGCGTCCAACATAGACGCGGCAGCCGGGGCGCGAAATACGCTGCAAGTTGGAGATGGCGGCATTGTTGTCCGGGCCGTACTTCAGGTAAACCCGCAGGACCTTCCTGCCTTCTTCCTCCGTCGCCTTGAAATTGGCGATATATCCTTCTTCTTTCAGAATGCGGGCGATCTCCAGCTTCAGCTTGGAAGCGGGAATATCGAGCTTCTGATGACGCGCGTGGATCGAGTTACGAATGCGCGTCAGTAAATCTGCGACCGGATCGGTCAAATTCATTCTTTATTCTCCTGTTATCGTCACCCGTTTGTCCCGGCGAGCCCGGGAAACCTGACCGTGACGGACTACTTAGCTGCTAGCTTCAGCCACCTAGCTGCTGGCTCATCTTTCGTTCCTGAAAGGGCATCTTCACCGAGCCTAAGCGAGCGCCCGCGAGAACCTACCAGGACGATTTCGAAACGCCGGGAATCTCGCCCTTCAGAGCCAAGCCGCGGAAGCAGAGGCGGCAGAGGCCGAACTTGCGCAGGTAGGCGCGTGGCCGTCCGCAGATGCTGCAGCGGTTGCGGTGCTGGGTCGAGAACTTGGGTTTCTTGTTCGTCTTGGCAATCTTTGCTGTTGTAGCCATATTTTCCTAGTATTTAGTAATTAGTACTTAGTAACTAATTTACTGCCTGAACGGCATTCCCATGTGCTTCAGTAATGCCCGGGCCTGATTGTCATCGCGGGCGGTAGTCACAATGGTGACGTTCATGCCCTTGAGCTTGTCGACCTTGGCGTAATCGATCTCCGGGAAGATCAACTGGTCGCGCAGGCCGAGCGTGTAATTGCCGCGTCCATCAAATGACTTGGTGGAGACGCCACGGAAGTCGCGCACACGCGGCAGAGCCAGGTTGATCAGGCGGTCGAGGAATTCGTACATGCGGTCACCGCGTAGAGTCACCATGGCGCCAATGGGCATGCCTTCGCGCACCTTAAAGGCCGCGATGGACTTCTTGGCTTTGGTGATGACCGGCTTCTGTCCGGTGATCTGGCCCAGGTCGTTGGCGAGTGGGTCAATCACTTTGCTGTTCTGTGTGGCTTCGCCTACGCCCATGTTGACCACGATCTTGTGGAGCCGCGGCACAGCCATAGGATTCGGCAGGCCCAGTTCTTTCTGGAGCGCCGGCGCGATTTCCTTCGTAAACCGCTCTTTTAATCTTGCTGTTGTCTTTGATGCTGCCATGTTCTTTGTATCTACCTTCTCCCACGGTTTCGGAGTGAGTACCGGTGCGTAGGGTAGCTATTAGCTGCTAGCTACTAGCTTTTGTATCGCTCCTCCGGGGCTTCGATCATATTTCCTTCAACTCTGTCCCGGCGCTTACCCACCGGACTAACTTCTTTCGCGCCTTTGCGCCCTTCGGCGCTTTATTTTGCGTCGTACTAGCAGCTAGTAACTAGTAGCTACTTATCCAGCGGGCCGTTGCAGCGCTTGCAGATGCGGACGCGTCGGTCGCCGCGATGTTCGTGTCCGATGCGCGATGGACCGCAGGTCGGGCAAACGATCATCACATTGGAGATGGCGATAGGAGATTCCTGCTCCGCGATTCCGCCCTTGATGTTGCGCTGCGGATTGGGACGGACGTTCTTCTTCACCATCATTACGTGCTCGACCAGCAACTGGGCCTTATTAGGAAACACGCGCAGAACGCGGCCCTGCTTGCCCTTGTCGCGCCCGGTCATCACTTTCACCGTATCGTTGCGCTTGATATCAACTCGTATGTGCATGTTCTAAACCTTTTCCACCCTTACAGCACTTCCGGAGCAAGGGAGACGATCTTCAAAAATTTCTTCTCGCGCAGTTCGCGGGCCACGGGGCCGAAGACGCGCGTACCGACAGGCTCGCCGGCATCGTTGATGAGCACGGCGGCGTTCTGGTCAAAGCGGATATATGTGCCGTCACGACGGCGATGCTCTTTGCGCTGGCGCACGATCACGCACTTGACCACGGTGCCCTTCTTGGCAGTTCCGTCGGGTGCGGCTTCCTTCACTGCAGCGGTGACAACATCGCCCAGGCCGGCATTCAAACCGGTGTGTCCGCCCAGCGGCAGGATCATCTGCAAGCGGCGCGCGCCGCTGTTGTCGGCCACATCAAGAATGCTTCTCATCATGACTGCCATGGTTCACTCCGTTAGCTGCCGGCTACTAGCTTCTAGCCGCTGGCTTGGGTATCTCATTCCTTTTACTTTCTGGCCCCTTTGGCAGGAATGATGCCTCTGGGCCGTCGATCTCTTATTAGCTGGCGGCCTGTTGCTGCGGCTGTTCGACCAGCTTGGCTTTCTGCACGATATTGATCAGACGCCAGCGCTTCAGCTTCGACATGGGCCGGGTCTCTTCAATCTCGACGAAATCGCCCACGTGCGCGGTGTTCTTCTCGTCGTGCGCGTAAAACTTCTTCGATTTGGAGACCACGCGGCGATAAAGGGCGTGCGCCTTGCGCATACTGACCTCGACCACAATGGTCTTGTTCATCCTGGTGGAAACGACCCGACCTACCTTGGTGCTGCGGCGGCTCTTCTGCTGAGTTGTGGTTGCTGTATCGGCCATTTACTTCTTCCTCGTCTTGCGTGCAGTTGCAGATTTCTTTGCCTTAGCCGGGGTCTTTCTGGCGGCTGCCGAACTCTTCTTGCGAGCAGGCTTCTTTTTCGCCGCAGTTTTCTTTGGTGCCGGAGCGGCTTCCGCCGTCTGTGCGGCGGCTTGGTTGCCGTTGCTGCCGGCCGTGTGGACGACGCCCAGCTCTTTTTCGCGCATTATGGTCTTGATGCGGGCCACGTCTTTGCGCAGACCACGAATCTTCTTGAGGCTTTCGGTCTGCCCCATTTTGAGCTGGAACTTCAGGCGGAAGAGCTGGTCGTTCAGCTCGCCCTGCTGGTGCTGCAGCTCGGCATCGGTCATGTTTCTGATTTTTTCTGCGTCCATTGTTTATTCCTAGTGTGCTCCGGCGCCGATGCGGGCCACGAATTTGGTCCTGAGCGGCAGCTTGTGCGAGGCCAGGCGCATTGCTTCCTGGGCATCCGTCACGCTCACGCCTTCCATCTCGAACAGAATCCTGCCGGGACGGACAACGGCCACCCAGTGATCGGGCGCTCCCTTGCCTTTACCCATACGGGTTTCAGCGGGCTTCTTGGTCACCGGCTTATCGGGAAAGAGACGAATCCAGATTTTTCCGCCACGCTTCACGAAGCGGGTCATGGCCACGCGGCTGGCTTCGATCTGACGATCGGTGATCCAGCCCGGCTCCATCACTTTCAATCCGTAATCTCCGAAAGCCAGTTCGCCGCCGCGCCATGCCTTGCCGCGCATGCGTCCACGCTGCTGCTTGCGGTATTTAACTTTCTTGGGCATCAACATGATATCTGTGTCCTTCTTCTAAACTCGTTGCACGATTCGTCCGTCTGTATTCCTTCTGGGCGAATTTCTCGCGAAGCTGCTAGCTTCCAGCCGCTAGCTAAAACCTTGTGCCGCCCCTACGGGGCTTGAATCTTATTCTTTCCAACTATTCCAGCGCTTACGCACCGGGCTAACTTCTTTCGCGCCTGCGGCGCTGTTCAAGCTTTTAGCTCCTGGCTTTTAGCTGAACCCTTGCGGGTTTCGCTTTGGCTAGCAGCTAGTAGCTGCTTCTAAAACGCTCCGGCACCGACCTGTTCGCTGCTGCGTTTCTTCGCCGGCAGGATGTCGCCTTTGTAAACCCAGGTCTTCACGCCGATCACCCCGTACGTGGTGCGGGCTTCGGCAAAGCCATATTCAATGTCGGCGCGCAGCGTGTGCAGCGGCAGGCGGCCCTGCAGGTACCATTCGGAGCGGGCGATTTCGTTGCCGTTCAGGCGGCCCGAGACGCGTACCTTGATGCCTTTGCAGCCGAAACGCAGCGCTGAATCCACAGACTTGCGCATGGCACGGCGGAATCCGACGCGCTTTTCGAGCTGGAGAGCGATTCCTTCAGCGACCAATTGCGCGTCAAGCTCAGGCTTGTGAACTTCCTGAATATCGATGAAGACCTCGCGCGCGGTGCGCTTCTGGACGTCCTGCTTGAGCTTGTCGATTTCCGTGCCCTTGCGGCCAATGATGATGCCCGGTCGCGCGGTGCGGATGATGATGCGCAGCTTGTTGCCCGGCCGCTCGATCTCGATGGAGCTGACGCCTGCAGACTTGAGCTTTTCTTTCAACTCTTCCTTGAGCTTCACGTCTTCGAGAAGCAGCTTGTTGTAGTCACGCTCTACGAACCAGCGCGATCTCCACGGCTTGGTGTAGCCGAGGCGAAATCCGTATGGATGGACTTTCTGTCCCATAGTTCCTCTTTTATCCAATTCAGAGACGCAGCATGCTGCATCTCTACGTCAGAATTTTCTCTATCTTGCTCCGGCCGTCTTTTTCCGGACGGCTGATTTTTTCTTTGCTCCGGCGGCTTTCTTGCGGGCTGGAGCGGCTGCGGTCTCTTCACCGACTACGGTGGCCATGTTTTCGCGATTCTCAGCACCTTTTTCGCCGAGCACGATCTCGAGATGGGCGATGCGGCGCTGGTATCGATAGGCGCGTCCCATAGGCGCCGGACGGATGCGCTTCATGCGCGGGCCATCATTGGCAATCGCGGTCTTCACATAGAGCCGGTCGACATCCACATCAAAGCCTTTTTCCTGGCTGAGATAGTCGGCATTCTGCACGGCCGAACGCAGCAGAGAGGCAACGTCAGTAGAGATGCGCTTCTTGGTCATCATAAGTGCGGTCAGCGCGTCTTCTACTCGCTTGCCTTTGATCAGGTCGAGCACCAGTCGCGCCTTCTGCGGCGAAACTCTGATGAACCGGGCTTTTGCTTTAAATTCCATGGTCGTTAACCTTGTCTGTAATCTTCAACGGAGACGTAGCATGCTACGTCTCTATGCAATCTTTCTTATTTCGCCGGAGCTGCTGCAGCAGGCGCTGCTGCCGGTCTCGCGGCAGTTTCCGTGGCTGCTTTCACCGAGTGTCCTTTGAACTGACGGGTAAAGGAGAACTCGCCCAGCTTGTGTCCTACCATGTTTTCCGTAACATACACGGGAATGAACTTCTTGCCGTTATGCACGGCGATGGTATGTCCTACCATCTCCGGAGAAATCGTGGAGCGACGTGACCAGGTGCGAATGACTTTCTTGTCATTCTTGTTGTTCATGTCCTCAATTCTTTTCAACAGGTGGCCGTCAATATGCGGCCCCTTCTTCAATGAACGCGCCATTATTTGCTTCTCCTGCTCACGATGAACTCATCGGTGCGCTTGTTGTTGCGTGTCTTGTAGCCACGGGTGGGCTGGCCCCAGGGCGTGACCGGATGGCGTCCGCCGGAGGTCTTACCTTCACCACCGCCGTGCGGATGGTCGACAGGGTTCATGGCAACGCCGCGGTTTACCGGTTTTTTCCCGAGCCAGCGATTACGTCCGGCTTTGCCAATCGAAACGTTCTCATGGTCTACGTTGCCGATCTGGCCCACGGTCGCCATGCAGTCAATCAGAACTTTGCGGGTCTCGCCGGAAGGCAGTTTGATCAGCGCGTAGTCGCCTTCTTTCGCGACCAACTGCGCCGCGCCACCGGCGGAGCGCACCATCTGCGCGCCTTTGCCTGGCCGGAGTTCCAGGTTGTGAACGGTGGTACCGGCAGGAATGTTGCGCAATGGCAGCGCATTGCCTACGAGGATGTCAGCCTCCGGGCCGCTCACGATTTTCTGACCGACCTGCAGCCCGACCGGCTGAAGGATATAGCGCTTCTCGCCATCAGCATAAGAGATCAGCGCGATGCGCGCGGAGCGGTTGGGATCATACTCGATGGATGCCACGGTGCCCGGGACACCCACTTTGTCGCGCTTGAAATCGATAGTGCGGAGCTTGCGCTTGTGTCCGCCACCACGGTGCCAAATCGTAATGTCGCCTGCGTTGCGGCGTCCGCCCGTGCGCTTCTTGATCTTGGTCAAGGGCTTGTGCGGTCGATTCGTCGTCAACTCGTCATTGGTCAACGTAGTCTGGAACCGCAACGTCGGGGTCATCGGTCTGTAAGTCTTGATAGCCATAAAAACTCAGCCTCTAGCTAGTAGCTGCTAGCTTCTAGCTTTTTCTTCCGGTGCTTCAACTCTTTTTGAAGCTCCACTTTCATCTTTGTTCGCGCGCTTCCAGCCTTGTTAGCAGCTAGAAGCTAGTAGCTCATCGCTACAGGTTTTGCGCGTACTCCGGCATCTTTTCGCCTGACTTCAGGCGCACATAGGCCTTTTTCCAGTCAGGACGGTAGCCGGCGAATTTGCCACGGCGGCGCTCTTTGCCCTGGAAGGTCGCGGTACGCACAGAATCAACTTTCACTTTGAAGATCTTCTGCACGGCTTCTTTGACTTCCGTCTTGGTCGCCTTGGCCGCAACTTCAAACACCAGCGTGCCTTCGTTCTCTTTCACGGCCAGTCCCTTTTCGGTAATCACCGGGCGGCGGATGATCTGATAAGCCGACTTCATTACGCCACCTCCGCTTTACGCCTGGGCGCGTTGGCCTTCAGCGAGTTCTGCAGTTTCTCCAGCGCCGGGCGGGTGAAGACGGCAGTGTCATAACGCAGCAGGTGATACGGATGCACCTGGTTGCCGTTTACCAACTCCACACCGTTGAGATTGCGGGTGCTGAGATGAAGATTGTTGTTCTCAGCGCTACCATCCACCAGCAGCGCGGTCTTTTCGATTCCGAGCGTGTCCAGCGCTTTACGGAAGACCTTGGCCTTGGCTTCACCCAGTTCGAAGTTCTCGACCACAGTGAGCTTGCCATCGGCAAACTTGGCCGCGAGCGCCGAACGCAATGCGCCCAGCAGCTTCTTGCGCGGAAACTGATAGTCATAAGACCGGGGCTGCGGGCCGTGTACGGTACCGCCGTGTCTCCAGAGAGGCGAACGGATGGAGCCTACGCGGGCGCGTCCGGTGCCTTTCTGTTTCCAGAGCTTTTTGCCGGAGCCGGAGACCAGCTTTTTATTTTTCGTGGCATGAGTACCGGCGCGCTGCGCTGCACGGTAGTGCTTCACCGCTTCCCACAGCAGGTCTTCATTGACTCCGCCGAAGACCTCTTCCGCAAGTTCCAGCGTGCCTACTTTTTTGCCGTTTAGATCGAGTACGTCAATATTTGCCATGTTTAGCTCTTAGCTATCGGCTTTGGCCTTTAGCTTTTGTTTCGTTGTGCAATCTCTCTAGCTCAACTCATTTGCGATCAGCACAGCCGAGGGCGGCTGTGCCATACAATTCAGTTGATCCTTACTTCTTCGTCTTACCGGCGGCGGCCTTCTTGGCTGCCTTCAACGGGTCGAGCGTGGTTGAACCGGCGAAGCCGCGACGCTCACGCGGTGGCTTCTTGGCCTTTAAAATCACCACATATCCGTTCTTGGGGCCGGGTACTGCGCCTTCCACCAGCAGCAGGTTGTCATCGTTATCAATGCCGCGAATCTTGAGATTGCGGACCGTCACCTGATCCACGCCCATGTGACCGGACATGCGCTGTCCGGGGAAGGTGCGTGACGGGAATGACGATGCGCCGATGGAACCCTGCACCTGGAACATGTGCCCGTGGGCAGCGGGGCCGCCACCGAAGTGGTGACGCCGAACTACACCGGCGAAGCCGCGCCCTTTGCTGACGCCGACAACGTCTACATAGCCTTCGCTGCTGAAAATATCTACAAGAACTTTATCGCCGACCTTGGCCGTGCCATTTCCGGAAGCGCCGTCGCCCTGCTCGGTTGATTTTTCAGCAGATTGGGCGGCCGCTTCGGGAGTGCTCTCCACGGCGACTTCGCGAATGAACTTCACCGGAGGCAGGTTGTGCTTCTCGAAGTGGCCCTTCATGGCCTTCGAGAGATTCTTGCCTTTTACGAATTCAACCAGTCCGATCTGTGCCGCTTCGTAGCCGTCTTTGCCGGCTCGCTTGAGCTGCGTAATCACGCATGGCCCAGCCTGCAACACCGTGACCGGATGCACTTCACCCTTGTCATCGAAGACCTGGGTCATGCCGATTTTCTTTCCGAGTATTCCGTTAACCATTGTTTCCTCTCCTCATCATTCCCGCCATGCGGGAACTGTAGGTTAGCTGCTAGCTTTTAGCTCCTAGCTGCTAGATTGTGTCGCCCCTTCGGGGCTCCTTGTTTCTTTACCTACCCAACCTTCCGGGCTGGGCTCAATAATCCCGCCCCTAACGGGGCTGAGCTAAAAGCTAGTAGCTAATAGCTAGCAGCTTATTTGTGTTCTTTCCCGAATGCCTTGATCTCCACGTCCACGCCGGCGGGGAGGTCGAGCTTCATCAGCGCGTCTACCGTATTCTGCGTTGGCTCCAGGATGTCAATCAGGCGCTTGTGTGTACGAATCTCGAATGCCTCACGCGACTTTTTGTCCACGTGGGGAGAGCGCAGCACGCAATATTTATTTTTGACTGTCGGCAATGGAATGGGCCCCGCGATCTGGGCGCCGGTGCGCCGCGCGGTGTCCACAATCTCACCCGTGGACTGGTCCAGGATGCGATAGTCGTAAGCCTTCAGCCGTATGCGAATTCTGTCTTTGCCTATCACTTGTGTTTTTCCTCAAAGATCTCTGCGGTCAAGCCCACAATCTTCGGTGCTGCCGCCCGTTAGTTAACTGCCAAAATTGGTAATTGCCAAAATTTTTATTTCACCAAGCTGCCACTATCACCCCATCACTTATGGCAATTTTGGCATTTATGGCAATTCCGGCGATCTTCGTTACTGAATAATTTCGCTGATGGTTCCCGCGCCTACCGTCCTGCCGCCTTCGCGAATGGCGAAGCGCAAGCCCTTCTCCATAGCTACAGGCGTGATCAGTTCAATGGTCAGCGATACGTTGTCGCCGGGCATCACCATCTCCGTTCCCGCGGGCAACTCTGCCACTCCC